>JAKARG010000213.1 GCA_021819345.1 Actinomycetes bacterium
CCGATCTTGCCCGGGCCATGGGGGCCGACGTGGGTCTCGCGGTCACCGGCGTTGCGGGGCCGACCGAGCAGGACGGCCAGCCAGTAGGGACGGTCTGGGTCGGCCTGGCCGGTCTCGGCGAGACCCGCGCCGAGGCGCTCCGGCTCTCGGGGGACCGGGAGCAGATCCGGCAGCTGACCGTGATCCACGCCGGCGACCTCCTCCGCCGAGCGCTCGCCCGGCATCGGTAGGTGCAGGCCCTGGCTCCGCAGCCAGGCCATGCCGTGGGCCGCCCCACCCGGCGCGGCAGTGCGACACCTATTGCGCAACGATGGTGATGATGGGGCAGGTGACATGAGCCCCAGCCCGTTCGATGCGGCCGTCGGTGGTGAGCAGGGTGGTGTGGTGGCGCTCGGCAGCGGCGACGTAGACAGCGTCGGCGTAGCGCAAGGAGGCCTGCGAGAGCTCCCATCCGCGACGAACGTCGTTCCACGGTGTGGCTTCGATGACGATCTCGAATGCCTCTGCATCGGCCAGCGCGGCGGCCACATCGGTCTCGGTGAGGGGGTGGCCCGGGCGGTTAACCGCAGCCCGCAGCCCGGACGTGATCTCGAAGGCGAAATGACCCGGCGCGACCAGGGTCTCTGCGGGAGGCTGAGCGGCGAGAGCTGCGCGTGCTGCCCGGCCTTGCGGGCCCGGATCGGCTACCGCGTCGATCACCAGCGACGCGTCGACGATCAACTCGTCTAGCCCTCGGCCAGGTGCAGTGTCCGCTCGGCGTGTGCGGCGTCGATCGCGTCCAGCACTGCTCGTCGCTCGTGCTCGGGCACGGCGGGCAGGGTGCGGAGCCGCTCGGCGCTCCTCGCTCGCTATCCCACCCGAGCCCCGGCCAACGCCGACAGGACCGGCCACACTGGGAGCGTGAACCGCTCCGCCGGCCCGACCCGCGAGACGCCCACGAGTCCCGCCACACCCACGCCCCGGGTGGCTACCCCGACCCAGGCAACCACCCTGACTGCCCCGGGGAGCGGGCCCGCGGCACCTGCGTACGACGTCGCCGCAGTGCGTGCCAGGTTCCCTGCGCTGTCCGAAGGGGCGGCGCACTTCGACGGTCCAGGTGGCACCCAGGTGCCCGACGCGGTGGCCGAGGCCGTCGCCGGGGCGCTGTCGGTGGCGATCTCCAACCGGGGGAGGCTCACCCCCGCCGAACGCCGCGCCGACGACATCGTCCACGCCTGCCGGTCGGCGATCGCCGACCTCCTCGGTGCGGACCCGAGGGGAGTCGTGTTCGGCCGGAGCATGACTGCGCTCACTTACGACTTCTCCCGGGCTCTGGCCAAGACCTGGGGCCCCGGTGACGAGGTGGTGGTCACCCGCCTCGACCACGACGCCGACGTCCGACCCTGGGTGCAGGCGGCAGCGGCAGCGGCAGCGACTATCCGCTGGGCGGGCTTCGACCGGGAGACCGGGGTCCTCGACGTGGGCGACGTCGAGGCGGTCCTCTCCGAACGGACCCGGCTGGTGGCTTGCACCGCGGCCTCCAACCTGATCGGCACCCGCCCGCCGGTCCGGGCGATCACCGCCGCTGCCCATGCTGTCGGGGCGCTGGCGTACGTCGACGGTGTGCACCTGAGCGCGCACTCGCTGGTCGACGTCGGCGGGCTCGGGGCAGACTTCTACGCCTGCTCGGCCTACAAGTTCTTCGGTCCGCACTGCGGCTTCGTGGCCGCGTCGGCCGATCTGCTCGGCGAGCTCCACCCCGACAAGCTCGAGCCGGCCACCGACGAGGTCCCCGAGCGCTTCGAGCTCGGGACGCTCCCCTACGAGCTGATGGCCGGGGTGACTGCGGCGGTCGACTTCATCGCCGAGCTGGTCCCCAACCCGCCGGCGACCCCGACTGCCGGTTCGGCGCCCACCCCGCGGGCGGCTGCGGGTGCCGGAACGACACCCGCTATCCCGGCGACCCTGCGCCGCGAGCGCTTGGGGAGGTCTTTCGCCGCCATCGAGATATACGAGGCCGCGCTGCGCCGGCGGATCGAGAGCGCCGTCGAGGAGATCCCCGGTGCCCGCCTGGTCGGGAGGGCCCCCGAGCGCACCCCGACCCTGCTGGTCGACTTCGGGAGCCCGGAGCGCAACGACGAGGTGGCCCGCTTCCTCGCCGAGCGGGGGGTCAACGCCCCGGCCGGGTCCTTCTATGCGCTCGAGGCATCGAGGTGGCTCGGCCTCGGCGACACCGGCGGGCTGCGGGTGGGTCTCGCTCCCTACAACGACGACGAGGACGTCGAGCGCCTGGTCGCCGGCCTTCGGGCTGCGGCCGCCGCCGGCCCGTCAGCCTGAGCGGCCGCCGCCGCCCACCACGCCCCGCCGCAGCACGCCCCAGGGGCGCCGCTCACCACGCCCCGCCGCCGCCGCAGCACCGCGGCTCAGCCACGCCGCAGCGCAGCACCGCGCCTCAGGGGCGCCGACGGCGCACCAGGGTCCGCCTGGAGGTCATGAGCCACCAGAGGAACACGAGCGACCCGCAGCCCACGCTCACCAGCCGCACGATCGTCACCGGCAGCCGGCGAGGCGCTCCGTAGAGCTGGAGCCCGTGGACGAACCAGGCGACCGCCGGGTCGAGGCCGAGGTCGACGACGAGCCCGAAGGCGATCGCCAGCGTCAGCGCCACCAAGCCGGCCCGGAGCATCCGTCCTCCATCGAGATCGACTGGTACCGGCTCGTCCGGCACCCTCCAGCTCACCTCGGCAGGCCGGGGTCGCGGCTGTAGGGTGACGTCGGAGGCGGGAAGAACCCGAACCGCCGACCCCGGGACGAACCGGGCCCCGACCCCACGAGAGTACGAACGTGCAAGTCCTGCTCACCGGCCACGCCGGCCTGCTGATCTCGAGCGGCTCGACCTCGGTCCTCTGCGACCCGTGGTTCGACCCGGCCTACCTCGGCTCGTGGTACCCGTTCCCCGACAACGCCGGCGTCGACGCCGATCGCCTGCGCTCCCCGAGCTATCTGTACATCTCGCACCTCCACCGGGACCACTTCGACCCGGACTTCCTCGCCCGGGGGGTGGACAAGAAGACGACCGTACTGCTGCCGGAGTTCCCCCTCGGGGAGCTGCGCGCCGCGCTCGAGGGCCTCGGCTTCACCCGTTTCGTCCAGACCGCCGACGGGGTCCCCGTCGAGCTGGACGGGATCCGGGCGGCGATCTGCGTCGCAGCGTCGCCCTCCGACGGGCCGATGGGGGACTCGGTGCTCGCCGTCGACGACGGGACCTGCCGCCTGCTCGACCAGAACGACTGCCATCCCCGCGACCCGGCTGCCCTCGGGGTTCTCGGTCCCTACGACCTGCACCTGCTCCAGTACTCCGGGGCGATCTGGTACCCCATGGTGTACCGGATGGACGCAGCGGCCAAGGCCCGTGAAGCCCGGTCGAAGCGCGAGCGCCAGGTGGCCCGGGCGCTCGGCTACATCCGTTCCGTCGGGGCGGCCCACGTGGTCCCCTTCGCCGGGCCGCCGGCATTCCTCGACCCGGAGCTGTTCGGGCTCAACGACCTGACCGGGGACCCCGAGAGCATCTTCCCCGACCAGGTCGAGTTCCTCCGTGAGATGGCTGCTGCCGGGGTGGGCAACGGGCTGCTCGCCTACTCGGGCAGCGAGATCACCCTCACGCCGGGCAGGGTGGAGGTCGACCATGCCGTCGAGCCGGAGGAGATCTGGCCCGACAAGGAAGCCTATCTCCTGGACTATCAGGAGAGGAGAAAGGCGCAGACCGAGGCGGGTCGCCCCGAGCCGGCGCTCGCGGCCGGACGCGACGGTGACGAGCTGGCCGCCGCGCTCGCAGCCTGGTGGGAGCCGCTCCTCGCCGGCGCGCCGACGCTGCGCCGGGCCCTCGGTGGCCGCCTCGTGCTCGACGCCGGCGCCTACGGGGTCGTGCTCGACCCGGGGGAGGGGACCCTGCGGCGCTGGAGGGGCGAGAGCTGGGAGCACTGGTTCGGCTTCGCCCCGGAGGTGCTCTGGTCGCTCGTCGAGCGCCACGTGACCGACTGGGTCAACGACACCCTGCTCTCGTGCCGCTTCGAGGCCGATCGGGTGGGCGGCTACAACGAAGCGGTCTTCAGCTTCCTCAAGTGCCTGGAGCCCGAGCGGATGGCCTTCTTGGAGCAGACGCTCGCCGCCGCGGAGCGCGAGGCCGAGCGCGGCGGAGAGAGCGACGCCGAGGGCGGGGAGGGGTGCGGGGCAGGAGGCGGCGCAGGGCGAGAGGACACCTTCGTCTGCGGGGAGTGGATCGTGCAGCGCCGCTGCCCACACCTCGGCGCCGACCTGTCGCGCTTCGGGGAGCTGCACGGCCACGTGCTCACCTGCGCGCTCCACGGCCGGCGCTTCGACCTGCGCACCGGGGCCTGCCTCAACGGCCGCGAGCCGCCGCTGCGCACCCGTCGTGCCCCGCAGCAGACCGAGGAGCAGTGCCGGGACCGCCCGGGTCGGACCGAGACCGGAGGCTTGCCTTGAGCGCGATGTCGGTGCTGTTCGTCGGGGGCAGCGGGATAATCAGCACCGAGTGCGTGCGGCGCTCCCTCGAGGTCGGCCACGAGGTGACGGTGCTCAACCGGGGACGCTCCCTGCTGAGGCAGGTCCCCGCCGGCGCCGAGGTGCTGGTCGGAGACATCCGGGACCCCTCCGGGGCGAGCGCGGCGCTCGCCGGCCGGGACTTCGACGTGGTCTGCCAGTTCGTGGCCTTCACCCCCGACCAGGTCGCTGCGGACGCCGAGCGCTTCGGTGGCAGGGTGCGCCAGTACGTCTTCGTGAGCTCCGCCTCCGCCTACCAGAAGCCGGTCGGTCGGGTGCCGATCGTCGAGTCGACACCGTTGCGCAACCCCTTCTGGCAGTACTCGCGCGACAAGATCGCCTGCGAGGACCTGCTCGTCGGGCGCTACCGGGAGGACGGCTTCCCGGTGACCATCGTGCGGCCCTCGCACACCTACGACGCCACCTCGGTGCCGCTCACCGGTGGTTGGACGACCGTCGAGCGGATGCGCCGGGGCCTGCCGGTGGTGGTCCACGGGGACGGCACCTCGCGCTGGCACCTCACCCATTCGGTCGACTTCGCCCACGGGTTCGTCGGTCTGCTCGGCCACCCCCAGGCGATCGGCGAGGCGTTCCACATCACCGGCGAGGAGGCGCTCACCTGGGACCACATCTACCGTGAGCTCGCCGCGGCCGCCGGCAACCCCGAGCCCGAGCTGGTCCACGTGGCCTCCGACGCCATCGCCTCCGTGGTGCCCGAGTGGGGCCCGGGCCTGGTGGGCGACAAGGCGCACACGATCCTGTTCGACAACGCGAAGATCCGCGCCGTGGTGCCCGACTTCGTGGCGCGCATCCCCTTCTCCGCCGGGGCCCGGGAGATCGTCGCCTGGCACGACGCCGATCCCGACCGGCAGGCGACCGACCCGCGCTCGGAGGAGGCCACCGAGGCGATCCTGCGCCGCTTCGGCTGAGGCGGGATCGGCCTCGGTCGGCCCCTCGAGGGCGATCGGGCAGGTGCCCGAGGCGCAGGTAGGTCCCCGAGACCTCTGCCAGCGGCTCAGGGATGGATGACGACGGTGACGGGGTGCCTGGCGTCGCCCTGGCTGTTGGTGGCGGTGATGCCGAGATGCGTGGTGCCGGCGTGCCAGGGCTTGCCCCACACGACGAGGCGGTCGTCGGTGGCGTGCCAGTGCATGCCCTTGGGGAGCGACCCGTCGAGCTCGGTCCTGGCGGCCGGGTAGCCCTCGACGCTCCAGGCGACCACCTTGCCCTGGCCGGTGGCCCACCCGACCGTCTCCCAACCGGCCACCCGCGGTGCGACCAGAGGGATGGTCGTGGTGGTGGTCGGCGGGATGGTCGTAGTGGTGCTCGCCGGGACGGAGGTGGTCGGGTCGGCGCAGGGGGCCCCGCTGGTCCCGGTGACGCCCGGGACGGTCAGATCGGA
>JAKARG010000214.1 GCA_021819345.1 Actinomycetes bacterium
ATCGCCACCTCGAAGCCGTGCTCGGCGAGTCGTCGAGCGCTACGACGCCCACCGTCCGCAGCGATCCCTCAGGCTCAGCCCATACGCCGCCGGAGCCGCACGCAACTTCGGCGCTCAGCGGCCATGTCGACCACGCCAGACCGGGAAAGGGCCGACCCGCCTGAGCGGACTCATCCACAAGTAGCGATTGGTCACCTGAGTAGGGCGGACGGAGTTTTCGACACTCACAGGTCGGGAATTACTTGATCGCCAGCGTCCCCTCAGGCGGGAATTACTTGATCGTCAGCAGGCCGAGCCGAGTGCCCGCCCGAGCCGGCGCCGAGCGCAGCGGCGATGGCCACTCCCGCTTCGACGCCGAGCCAACCGAGCGTCAGCCACGACAGCATCCGGGCTGGTTGCGCGGCGCATTCCCACGCCAAGCTCCCTTGGGTGGAAGCGGGAATGCCCCGAGCCGCGGTGGGCTCGGGGAGCGGCGCTTTCGGTCCGGCTATGCCCAAGCTGCTCACAAGTCGGCCCGGTAGCTGCGCCAGATGGCCACCGCCTCACCGGTCGCTGCGAGCAGCGTCTTGGCCGCGTCGAGCAGCGCGGACAATGCCGGCTGGGTGAGATAGTGCACCGCCGACCGACCGCTCGTCAGCCGACAAGGCCACACTCGCGCAGGCAGGCGAGATGCTCGGAGACCGTGGACTGGGCCAGCCCACACTCGTTGGTCAACTCCACCAACCGAGCCTCGCCTCGGGCGAGACGGCGCAAGATGACGAGGCCCGCGGGGTCCGCGGGTGAACGGAACAGCGCGACCGCCGGCGCGAGCTCGTCACTGGCAGGATCCGATGACATCGGCCTTTAACGATGATAGGTCCGCGTGGCTATGTCGTTGTGCCCGCCACCGCGGATCGCCCACGGTGGCGGGCATCGACTCAGCGGGTGGCCAGGGTCTCGAGGAGTGACTCGATCGTGTCGAGGCGCTCTTCGACGCTTCTGGCAGGGACGGCCGGCGCCGCAGGGGCGGCGTCAGGGGTCTCGGCATGGGCAGCGTGACGGCTGCCGCAGTTGCATTGGCAGGGCATGATTTCACCTCCTTCGTGCTGGTCGATACCGGCTGGCTCGGCCACCGGCGTTTCGTCGCTGTTGGCCTCGAAGGCAGTCGCTCGGGCGAGCAGGCGGGCGAGGACGACCCCGGAGCGTTCGAGGCTGACCACCCAGGCATGAAGCCGCTGCTTGCCGGTCTCGGTGAGGTGGTAGCGACGCCGGCTCGGTCCCTTGTCGCTCGGCTCGGAGGTCGCCGCCACCGCCCCTGCCCGATCGAGTGCAGCGAGCGTCTCGTACAGCCTGCCCGGGCTGACCGTCCCGGTGACCAGGCCCTCGGCGGCGAGCCAGGCGGCGATCTCGTAGCCGTAGCGGGGCGCCTCTGCGCACGCGACGAGCACCGCTGCCTCGAGGGCCCCTTGGATCGGTGCAGCGCGAAGAGCTCGCCCCTCCCTCGCCTCCAGGCATCCACAACGTCGGCACATGAAGTCACTATATCCGACCAGGAGCTAGCATCGGCCGGGTCGGGTCGGGCCCCGTAGGGTCCCAGAACTCGTCCGGGCCGGTGACGGGGTGTGATCGTGCGGCGTGGTACTCGTTGATCAGCCCACCCAGGATCTCGCATCGACGGATACTCGTGATCTCCGCCGGCATCGGAGGCTTCTTCCCTGTGGGTGGACGCGGTGAACCCAACGTGTGCAAGAGAACGGTGCGGACGGTGCTCGTCGTAGTGCCGGACGTAGCGGTCGAGCACTGTTGAGCGCCGTGATGGATGAAGAACAACAAGTAGAGCCGGCGGAGCGAGATCGCGTCGACCGAGAAGAAATCGCAGGCCACGATTCCCGCCGCCTGCTCGCCCAAGAACTTGCGCCAGGTAGTAGACGCACGCCTCGGTGCGGGCTTGATGCCATGGGCCTCGAGCACCCTGGCGATCGTGCTCGCCCCCACCCGATGTCCGAGGGTGAGCAGCTCGCCCTGGATTGGTCTTCGACACGACGCCGATCCCGTTCGCCATCCGCGAGCCGCTGGTCGATCTCGACGCGTCGCCTCGCCTGGGTTGGGGCGTGTCCCTCTGGCTCGCCGCCGACGACGCGCAAACGCTGCACGACCGCCTCGTCGCGGGCGGCACGTCGATCACCCAACCGCCCACCCCCGGACCGTTCGGCCTGCAATTCAGCTTCCTCGACCCAGACGGCTATCCCATCACCGTGCACCAACCCACGTGAACCCTCGGGCGACACGACACCCCGCGTCAGACGATCCGACAGCCCAGCTCCGCGCCGCGAATCCAGTGCTCGCTCGGATCATCGACGCCCACCCGGACTTCGATCCTCGGGCCTGGCTCGACGAGCTACCGCCCATGGACGCCTTCGGCGCCCTCGTCTTCCAAGTCATCGGCCAGCAGCTCTCCGTCCAGGCAACGAGGAGGATCCTCGATCGTCTCACCGCCACGTCCGAAGGCCGGATGCCGACGCCGACAGACCTGCTCGCGGCTGACCCCGCAACGCTGAGAGCCGCCGGGCTCTCTCAACACAAGATCGAGACGCTTCGCACCCTCGCCTCCCGCTTCGCGGACGGCTCCATCCGCTCCAAGCAGCTTCGCAAGATGTCCGACCAGGACATCGAAGCGCTCCTCACCGCGATCGCCGGCATCGGGCCATGGACCGTCCACGGCATGCTGATCATCGCCTTCTCCCGACCTGACGTCGTGCTGCCTGGAGACCTCGCCTTACGCAACGTCATCCGCCAGACCTACCACCTTGATCATCTTCCCAGCGAGGACGAGGTCGTGCGGATCGCAGAGCCATGGCGCCCATACCGGGGCTTGGCGACTGCGCACCTCTTCCAGGCAGCGTTCGATCGGCCAGGTCGCGACCGATGACAACTGTTCTTCCAGCAGTCAACGGCGCGCCTCGTCGTCTATGAACATACGAAGCCGGTCTTTTAGAAGATCGAAATCAGCGTCGAGCTCGTGGCGGGGAAGGCGGTTGAATCGGCCGGCCACCTCGCTTGCGGCGAAGCCGAGGATGGCCGTGCTGATCAGCCGCTCGGTTCGAGCAATCTTCTCCGGAGCGACCCCTGCCTCTTGCAGGGCGAGAAAGATGCCGTCACGCATTGCACGAGCACCGCTAGTGGTTGCTGGGCGGTGAAGAAGCAGCGGGAACACAGCCGGGTGGCGGTGTGCCGATTCGCGTATCGCATCGGCGACTCTGGCAAGTCGATCTACCCAGAGGAGCTCGGCGGGTGGTGGGGGGAAGTCGGTGAGCAGCCGCTCGACGAGTCCGTCGAGAAGATCGTTCTTGTCCGCGACATGCCGGTAAAGGGCCATCGGCGTCACGCCGAGCCGCTCGGCAACCGCCTGCATGGTGACCGATTCCAGACCCTGTTCGTCGGCAATGGCGAGCCCGGCACCGAGAACACCGTTCCGGTCGATGAGCGCCGGCCGACCCACACCAGTTAGTGTACTCCATATACTAATGTGGATGCTGTCGTCCGTCGACGAATCAAGTCCGATCTCCCGCCGGACTGCCCCTCGACTCTCCGAGGCCGGTCACGTCGTGGCGGCGCTGCCATCCGACCCACCGTGGATGTGCCGCTTCACCCGCCATGTCTGGCCTATCCGCCGGGTACCCGCTACGGCTCGGATCCTCTCCGATGAGCCCATCGCTACTGGCACGAACCGGAAATGAGGGTCACGCACCTCGCCCGGGCGCTACAGGAGAACACCCGGCGTCTTCCGGAGCTCGCGCTACTCCTCTTTGTCGCCGGCTTGATGAGGGCAAGCCAGAACGCTGCGCAGACCACGTTCCCGCTCCTCGGTCACGATCTGCTCGGGCTCGGCACGCCGGTCATCGGTGACGTAGCAGCTGCCTCGAGCGGTACGGCCGTGGTCGTGATGCTGGTGATCGCCGCTCGAATACCCACGTCCAGGGCACGGGCCACCCTCGCCGTAGCGCTGGTGTTGATGGCCACTGGCCTGGTGCTCCTGGCCATAGCGGAAGACCTGCTCATCTTCGTGGTCGGCGCCCTCGTGCTCGGCATGGCCAGCGGGGTCGTACCTCCTATCCTCATGACCGTCGTCTCCACCACCAGGAGCTCAGATGGCCAGAGCGCCGGGATGGCCCCCGGCTCCCGAGACCGACCCCTGGTCCTGCTCGGCCTCACCTTGTCTGCCAGTCTGGTAGCCGGCCCCTTCGCCGAGACCGTGGCGCTCGGTGCCTTTGGCGGAGATCTCCGGCGGGCTGTCTGGGCGTTCGTTCCGGTCCTCCTGCTGGGCGCCTCAGTGGCCGGCGCACTGGCCCGGGCCGAAGCCAGGCAGCCTCGTGGGCGCCCGGGGCGGTCCGATCCCGTGCCAATTGCACATTCCGGCGAACCGCCAAGAGCGGCGAGCTCCAGGGAGCAACCGCGCCCAGTCTCGATCTCAGCTGAGGGCTCCTCGCGCACCACATCCTCCGCGGCGTCGCCAGGCCTGGACAGCGTCGACAGGAACACGACGCGGCGTCGTGTCGGCATTGGTGAGGCATGGGCCTCGTGGCGCTTCCGGGTCGCCCTCCTCGCCCAGGTGCTCTACGCCTTCCCCTTCGTCGGCCTGGTGGTCTTCGGCGCCCTTCTCTCACGGCATGGTTACGGGCTCGGACCGACCGGGGCAGAAATCGCCTTTGGGGTGTTCTTCGCCTCATCGTTCCTGACGCGCGCCCTGATGGCGTGGCGCTCGCCGATCCCGCACAAGGTTGGCCTGACCCGGGCTGCAGTTGTGCTCACCATCGTGGGGCTGGCGAGCCTCGGGCTCGGGCAGGGTCCGGGCATGCTCATGGCCGCTATGGTCGTGCTCGGGGTTCCGCATGGGCTGACGATGCCGCTCGCCAGCTCTCTCGTTGCCGAAGGCCGGCCCGCTTGGGAGCTACCCTCGGTCAACGCGTACATGACCGGAACGGTTCAGGCCGTGGCCGTGGCGTTGCCACCCTTGCTCGGCACCTCCGTGGGCGTGTTCGGTTACCGGGGGACCTTCCTCGTCCTGCTGGCACCGGTGTCCCTCGTCGGCCTGGCCCAGATCATCGCGGGTCGGTCGCGGACAAAGCGGCAGGGCGAGTCGGCGCAACGGTAGAGCTCCAGCGGTTCGCTCGGTGTCACGCGACCGTACGGCCCTGTCAGCTGCTCTTACGATGATGAGTCCGCCGTCGCCTCCCTCGGAGCTGATCGACCAGAAGAAGAATCGATCGATCTGATCGTGGAGCATCGTGAGCTGGCGCGACAGCTCATCAGGGAAGGGAGCTTCGCCCGGACCGGGACGCACACCTGCCCGAGAGCTTGGACGAGGGGTGGGCGGGCCAGGCGGTGGCGGGGACAGGGGTCGAGACCGAACATCAGGAAACGTTCCACAAGCGTTCCACATGGGCAGAGTAGCGCGTGGGGACCGCCTGGTGGATCCAGCGAGCGAGCGGTGGCTTCGGGCCGTACCTGTGCCAGGGGCACATGGGTCGGTGTCGTTCGGGCACAACGCGACAGCGTGAGCCGTGCCGCCGCGCTCGAAGCGGAGATCGACCAGGTCGCGACGCGTTGGCTGATCGCCGACCGCCATGGCCCCATGACGTCCTCGTAGGCCATCGAGGCGCACGCCGCTAGCATCAGCGCTTTCGACGCAGCCGCCACCGCCGGCGACGAGCCCGCAGGGTGATGCTGCTGCGCGCGACCGCCACGAGATCGTCGACATCGTCGACACCGACGGCACGCTGCTCAGACGGACCGGCTATGCGCTCGGAGCATGGAGAGTCTTCCCCAGATGTCGTGGATCCGGGGAGCGGTCACTGCGACGCCTGCGCGAGCTCCAGAGCAAAGTAGCGGCTCCGATCGTCGTGGCCGTGCTCGCCGAAGCAGCCGATCCTCTGGTAGCCGGTCGACT
>JAKARG010000215.1 GCA_021819345.1 Actinomycetes bacterium
ATGGAACCGGGCCACCGCTCCTAGGGGGGCCCGGGCGGGGGAGACCCGGAGCCGGTCCGCCGACACCCGGTCGATCCAGCCACCCAGGATCAGGCGATTCAGGGAAAGGAGCCGAAATGAGCGCAACGACGGCGTCGGGGGAGGACGCTCCACCGGGCTGAGCCGGCCCGGGACCACTCTCGGGCGCACTCGAGCACCCCGATCCCCGGCCCTCGACGAGGACCGACCCAATGCTCTCCCAGGCCGGAGCAGCACGTGCCTGCGGCCCGGGACGAGTCGAGGTGGACCCACCCAGAACACGGAGCGGAACCGGAGGGCGGGGTGCGTGCAGATGCCGGCGCAGGTCTTGGTGGCCTGCGCCGGCTTCGCGCCCGGCGGCCTGGCCCGTCGTTGCGTCCGGCGGCCTGCGCCGGCGGTCCCCGCAAGACGAACGGGCCGGAGTGCCCTCGGCTCACCAGCCGCGCTCGACCCATTCGTCGAGGTGGGGTGACTCCGCTGCGAGGGTGGTGTGCTCCCCATGGCCTGGTAGGACCAGGGTCTCGGGCTCAAGGGCAGAGAACATCCCCTCGATCGAGCGGATGATCGTCTCGAAGTCGCCGCCGGGGAAGGTGGTGTTGCCCGGGCCTCCGGGGAACAGGGTGTCACCGCTGAAGAGCACCGGCGAGCCCTCGAGGCGGAAGCACATCGACCCCGGGGTGTGGCCGGGGGTGGCGATGGTGCGCAGGCGCAGGCGACCTACCTGGATGACCTCGTCGTCTTCGAGCAGCGAGTCGTAGCCGTCGAGCATTGCGGCGTCGGGCCCGGCGACGCCGACGTCGTAGCCGGCGTCGCGTACCGCCGGCACCGCCTGCACGTGGTCCCAGTGGCCATGGGTCTCCACGACCCTCCGGACCCCGAGTGTCCGGCAGCACTCGAGCAGCCGCTCGTGCTCGTTGGCGGCGTCCACCAGGACCGCCTCTCCGGTCTCCTTGCATCGCAGGACCCAGACGTTGTTGTCGATCGGCCCGACCACGAAGCGGTGGATCTCGGCTCGGGAGTCCTCCCAGTGGATGCTCGTCACGACCCGAGCCTATGGGGTGCGTGGTCGCTGGGGCTCCACTAGAAAGGGCTCGTGAACTTTGCCTTCAGCGAAGAGCAGGAGGAGCTGCGCCGCTCGGTTCGGCGCTTCCTGGAGGACAAGTCCCCCGAGGCCGAGGTCCGACGTCTGATGGAGACCGACAGCGGCTACGACCCGGCGGTCTGGAGCCAGATGGGCGAGCAGCTCGGCCTGCAGGGCCTCGCCGTCCCCGAGGCGCACGGCGGCTCCGGCTACGGGTACGTCGAGCTCGTAGTGGTCTTCGAGGAGATGGGCCGGGCGCTGCTGTGCGCCCCGTACTTCTCGACCGTTGCGCTCGCTGCGAACCTCCTGCTCGCCGCCGGCGACGAGGAGGCGAGCAAGGACTACCTCCCGGGGCTCGCCACCGGAGAGCTGATCGGCACCGTTGCCTTGGCCGAGGCGTCGGGGCGTTGGGACGAGGACGGCGTGACCACGACGGCGAGGTCGTCCTCCGGCGGCCACTGGGAACTGACCGGTGAGAAGCGCTACGTGACCGACGGTCACATAGCCGACGTGGTGCTGGTGGTCGCCCGGAGCGAGGCCGGGATCTCGGTGCTCGCCGTGGACCGGGGTGCCGCCGGCATGGAGAGCACGGCCGTCACGACCATGGACCAGACCCGCAAGCAGGCGACCCTCCGCTTCTCGGGCACCCCTGCCCGTCTCGTCGGCACCGATGGCCAGGGCTGGCCGGCGGTGTCGAGCATGCTCGACAAGGCCGCGGTCGCCCTGGCTGCCGAGGCGGTCGGCGGCGCCCAGCGGGTCCTCGACATGGCGGTCGACTACGCGAAGCTACGGGTGCAGTTCGGCCGCCCGATCGGGAGCTTCCAGGCCATCAAGCACAAGTGCGCCGACATGCTCCTGCGGGTCGAGTCGGCCAAGTCGGCCGCCTACTACGCCGGATGGGCCGCGGCCGAGGACAGCGAGGAGCTCCCGGTCGTTGCCAGTCTCGCCAAGTCCTACTGCTCGGAGGCGTACTTCCGTGCGGCTGCCGACAACATCCAGGTCCACGGTGGCATCGGCTTCACCTGGGAGCACCCCGCCCACCTGTACTTCAAGCGGGCGAAGAGCTCCGAGCTGCTCTTCGGTGACCCGAGCTACCACCGGGAGCAGCTCGCCCGCAGGATCGGGCTCTGACCAGCCCGGCCGCGTGCCGGCGGGCATCGTTCCGGGGGCGGAGCGCTCCCGGTCGGTCGCCTGCCCACCCGGTCGCCCCGCGGACGCCCTGGCGGATTTCCGTGCCCGGGCCCGGGGAGGTCGCTAGGATCGTGGTACCGAAGAAAGGAGGTGGTCCAGCTGAGCAGTCAACCCGTTGGGACCTCGGAGGTGGCTGGCCGCTAGGTCGGCTACTGGACCACCTGGTGAGTCCAAGCCAGACACCGGAGGGGTGAGGGCCGGGATCCTGGTCCCGCCCGGTACACCAAACCGAACCCCTTTCTTCCAGAGATCATCGACAGAGGAGCTGCTCCGGCGGCTCCTCTGTCGCGTCCGGGGAGCCGGCGTTGCCGAGCGGTCCCGGATCGCCGGCGACCCCGTCGGAGCAGGCGCTGCGGGGGCAAGAGCTCGCTCCGCGAGGGCCAGTGGTCGGGACCTGTCGAGCAGGTGCCCGTCGGGAGCCGGTTGCGGAGGCCATGATGGGGGCGTGATCGGTTGTCCGGGGTGGGTAGGTCCGAGGCGGTGAGCCCTCCGCAAGTGGTGGCTCCCGAGCAGCAGGTCTCGATCATCTCGGATGGGATCGAGCTGGACGCCTACCTCGCTCGGCCCGCCACCTCTGCTGGCGCCGGCGCCGGCCGCCACGGGCTCGTGCTCTGCCACGGCTTCCCGATCACCCCCTCGCAGCGCCAGGGAAACTGGGGCGGGTACCAGGAGCTGGCGGACCGCCTGGCTGCCGACACCGGCTGGGTCGTGCTCACCTTCAGCTTCCGGGGCACGGGACGCTCCGGGGGCAACTTCTCACTGGGCGGCTGGTTGAGCGACCTGAAGGCAGCCACCGATACCCTGCTCGGCACCCGCGGGGTCGACGGAGCCTGGCTCTGCGGCTTTGCTGCCGGCGGCGCGCTCTCGATCTGTGCTGCAGGGGAGGACGAGCGGGTCCGGGGAGTCGCCGCCCTCGCCTCCCAGGCGGACTTCACCGAGCGGGCCGGCGACGCCCGACGCTTCGTGGCCCAGGCCCGGCGCCTCGGGATCATCCGGGACCCCGACTACCCGAAGGACTTGGAGCGTTGGGCCCGCGACCTGGTCGACGTGCGCCCGCTGTCGCTCATCGGCAAGCTCCCTCCCCGTCCGGTCCTGCTCGTGCACGGCACGAGCGACGAGGTCGTACCGGTCGTCGACGCCCGGGCCCTCTCCGACGCCGCAGACGGGCAGGTGGAGCTCCGGCTGCTCGTCGGGGCCGGGCATCGTCTCCGCCACGACCCCCGGGCGATCGCCATCCTGCTCGGCTGGATGGACCGCCAGGGCTGAGCCGCCCGACGAGCTGAGCCGCCCGCCGGGGACGGGCCGACCTCCGAGCTCGGTTGGGGTCAGCGCTTCGCGGCGGCCTTGAGCTGCTGCTTGTAGGCCCGGACCCTGCCGAGCGACTCTTCGTCGACGATGTCGGCGATCGACATGTAGGTGCCCTGGCGGCCGAAGCTCCCGGCCGCTTCCTGCCAACCCGGGGGCTGCACTCCGAGCTGCTTTCCGAGGAGCCCGATGAAGATGCGGGCCTTCTGCTCACCGAAGCCGGGCAGCGCCCGGACCCGCCGTAGAAGGTCATCGCCGTCGGCAGCTCCCTCCCAGATCCTTGCCGCGCCGCCCCCGTAGTCGTCGACGACGATGCGGCAGAGCCCCTGCACCCGCTTGGCGTTGGCGGCGGGGAAGCGGTGGAGCGCCGGGCGGGCCGAGAAGATCGCCGCCAGGGAGTCGGGGTCCATCGCCGCGATCTCCTCGGCCTCGAGGCGGCCGCCGAGGCGCTCCCTCAGGTCCCTGGGTGCCGAAAATGCCCTCTCGAGGGGGATCTGCTGGTCCAGGACCAAGCCGATCAGCAGAGCCAGGGGGTCCTCGGAGAGGAGCAGGTCGGCCTCTTCGTCCTGGGCGAGGTGCAACACGCCCGGAGGCTACAGGAGCGGCCGCCCCTCGCCTCAGGCTTCGCGGGGGTCGGGAGCCTCGGAGTCGATGCCGTAGGTGGTGATCGCCGCCTCGACCTCCTCGGCCTTGCACTCGCCGGCGTGGCGGAGCCCGTCGAGGACGGCCACGACGATGTGGGCGGCGTCGGTCTCGAAGTGGCGCCGCAGCATCTCGCGGTCGTCGCTGCGGCCGAAGCCATCCGTCCCGAGGGGGGTGAAGGGGCCCGGCACCCAGCGGGCGATCTGCTCGGGCACGATCTTCATGAAGTCGGTGACCGCCACCAGCGGGGCCTCCGCGGCCGGACCCTCCCGGAGGGCCTCGGTCACGAACGGCACCCGGGGCTGCAAGTGGGGGTGGAGCCGGTTCCAACGCTCCACCGACAACGCATCCTCGCGGAGCGCCTTGTAGGAGGTCGCCGACCACAGCTCGGCGGACACGTCGTGGTGCTCGGCGAGTAGCCGGGCGGCCTCCTCGGCTGCCCGCCACGCGGTTCCCGAGAAGAGGATCCGGGCTCGCCGCGACGGCCCTTGCGGCCCCGTGGCGTAGCGGTACAGGCCCCGCAGGATCCCCTGGTCGACCCCGGCGGGCTTGGCCGGCATCGGGTAGTTCTCGTTGTAGAGGGTCAGGTAGTAGAAGACGTCCTCGGGCGCGTCACCGTACATCCGCGAGATGCCGGCCTCGATTATCGCCGCGGTCTCGTAGGCGAAGGCCGGGTCGTATGCCTGGCAGTTGGGCACGGTGCTGGCGAGCACGAGGGACTGGCCGTCGTCGTGCTGGAGCCCCTCGCCGAGCAGGGTGGTCCGCCCCGCGGTCGCTCCGAGCATGAACCCCCGGCCGCGCATGTCGGCGAAGGCCCAGACGAGGTCCCCGACGCGCTGGAAGCCGAACATCGAATAGAAGATGAAAAAGGGGATCATCGGTTGGCCGAGCGTGGCGTAGGCCGTGCCCGCAGCGGTGAAGTCGGCCATCCCGCCGGCCTCGGAGATCCCCTCCTCGAGGATCTGGCCGTCGGAGCCTTCCATGTAGGAGAGCATCAGCTTGGAGTCGACGGGGTCGTAGAGCTGCCCGAAGGGGGCGTAGATCTTGACCTCCTTGAACAGTGCGTCGAGCCCGAAGGTGCGGGCCTCGTCGGGGATGATCGGGACCACCCTCGCCCCGAAGCCCTCGTCGCGCAAGATGTTGCGCAGCATCACCGCGAAGGCCATCGTCGTCGACACCGCTCGGCCCGAGGAGCCCTCGGCGAACTCGGCGAAGGTCTTCGGCGCCGGCGCCGGGAGCGGCTTGGAGCGCACGACCCGGCGCGGCAGCGATCCTCCGAGAGCTGCGCGCCGCTCCATCATGTAGCGGTGCTCGACGCTGTCGGGCGCCGGGCGGAAGAAGGGGGGTTCGCCGGACTCGAGTGCCGAGTCGGGGATCTCGTCGTTCAGGTAGAGCCGGTCCCTCAGCAGCTCGAGCTGCGCGGGGGTCATCTTCTTGATCTGGTGGGTGGAGTTGCGGGCCTCGATCTCGGGGCCGAGGGTCCAGCCCTTCACCGTCTTCGCGAGGATCACCGTAGGCTGGCCGGTGGTCTCGGTCGCCGCCTTGTAGGCCGCGTAGAGCTTGCGGTAGTCGTGGCCGCCCCGGGGCAGGTTGCGCAGCTCGTCGTCGGAGAGGTGCTCCACGAGCCGGCGCAGGCG
>JAKARG010000216.1 GCA_021819345.1 Actinomycetes bacterium
CGCCGAGGCGTTCACCCGGCCCCGGGTGATGGAGAAGCTCGCCGAGGTCGGCTTCTCCCAGAGCTACACCTACTTCACCTGGAGGACCGAGCGCGACGGGGAGGAGGGTCTCTGGGCCTTCGCCGCCGAGCTCACCTCGGGCCGGGCTTCGGACTACCTCCGCCCGAACCTGTGGCCGAGCACCCCCGACATCCTCGCCGGCCCGCTGCGCAACGGGCCGCCGGCGGCCTTCGCGCTGCGCCTGGTGCTCGCCGCCACGCTCTCGCCGTCGTATGGGATCTACAGCGGCTACGAGCTGTACGAGAACGAGCCGGCCTCGGATGCCAACGAGGAGCACCGGAGCTCGGAGAAGTACGAGATCAAGCGGCGCGACTTCGATCGCCCGGGCACCCTTGCACCGCTGATCGGCAAGCTCAACGAGATCCGCCGGGCCCACCGGGCGCTGCAGCGGCTGCGCAACCTGACGCTGCTCGCCACCGACAACCCGGAGGTCTTCGCGTTCGCGAAGTCGAGCGAGGACGGCGGCGACGCCCTGCTCGTCGTCGTCACCCTGGACCCCTTTTCCGCTCAGGAGTCGTGGGTCCATCTCGACCCAGTCGGCCTCGGCCTCCCCGCCGACCGGCCCTACCCGCTCGTCGACCTCCTCTCCGGCGAGCGCTACACCTGGAACGGCCCGACCGGCTTCGTCCGCTTCGAGCCCGACCGGCGGGTGGCCCACGTGCTCGACCTGCGGGCCGGTGTGGCCGACGGGCAGGCGCCCGGCGCGCCGTGAGCGTCTCGTCCACCAGCCCGGGCGACCCGCGCTGGTACCGCAACGCCGTGTTCTACGAGATCCTCGTGCGCGGCTTCTACGACGCCAACGGGGACGGCACCGGCGACCTGCGGGGGGTCACCGAGAAGCTCGACTACCTCGAGTGGCTGGGGGTGGACTGCCTCTGGCTCCTGCCCTTCTACCAGTCGCCGCTTCGCGACGGGGGCTACGACATCTCCGACTTCTGGACGATCCTGCCCGAGTACGGGGACCTGGCCGACGCCGTCGAGCTGGTCGAGGAGGCCCACCGCAGGGGGATCAGGATCATCGCCGACCTGGTCATGAACCACACGAGCGACCAGCACCCCTGGTTCTTGGAGTCCCGCTCGGACCGCACCAACCCCAAGGCCGACTGGTACGTGTGGAGCGACGACGACGCCCGCTACGCCGAGGCGCGGATCATCTTCGTCGACACCGAGAAGTCCAACTGGAACCTCGACCCGCAGCGGGGGCAGTTCTACTGGCACCGGTTCTTCTCCCACCAGCCCGACCTCAACTACGACAATCCCGAAGTGGCCGACACGATGATCGACGTCTGCCGCTACTGGCTCGACATCGGCCTCGACGGCTTCCGGCTCGACGCGGTTCCCTACCTGTTCGAGAGGGACGGGACCAACGGAGAGAACCTCCCCGAAACGCATGAGTACCTGCGCCGGCTCCGCAAGGAGATCGACTCGCTCTACCCGGGGCGGGTGCTGCTCGCCGAGGCCAACCAGTGGCCCGAGGACGTCGTGGCCTACTTCGGCCAGGCCGACGAGTGCCACATGTGCTTCCACTTCCCGGTGATGCCCCGCATGTTCATGGCGGTCCGCAGGGAGCAGCGCTATCCAGTGACCGAGATCCTCTCGCGCACCCCCTCGATCCCCGAGGGCTGCCAGTGGGGGATCTTCCTGCGCAACCACGACGAGCTGACCCTCGAGATGGTGAGCGACGAGGAGCGCGACTACATGTGGGCCGAGTACGCGAAGGACCCCCGCATGAAGCGCAACATCGGGATCGGCCGCCGGCTCATGCCGCTCGTCGACGGTGACCGCCGGGTGGCCGAGCTGCTCCACGCGCTCCTCTTCAGCTTTCCCGGCTCTCCGATCCTCTACTACGGCGACGAGATCGGGATGGGCGACAACATCTACCTGGGCGACCGCGACGGGGTCCGCACCCCGATGCAGTGGTCGCCGGACCGCAACGCCGGCTTCAGCCGGGCCGACTTCGCCCAGCTCTACCTGCCACCGCTCATGGACCCGGTCTACGGCTACCAGTCGGTCAACGTCGAGGCCCAGCTGCGCAACCAGAGCTCGCAGCTGCACTGGACCAAGCGGATGCTCGAGGTGCGCCGCCAGCACCGGGTCTTCGGCGACGGCACCTTCGAGGCGGTCTCGACCGACAACCCCTCGGTCCTCGCCTACGTGCGGGGACCGGCCGGCGACGTGGGGGACGAGGACACGGTGCTCTGCGTGTGCAACCTGTCGCGCTTCTCGCAGCCGGCGGAGCTGCCGTTGCAGCGCTTCGAGGGCAAGCTCCCCGTGGAGCTGCTCGGCCGGGTCCCCTTCCCACGCGTCGGAGAGCTCCCCTACTTCGTCACCCTCGCCCCCTACGGCTTCTACTGGTTCCAGCTCACCGACCCCTAGAACCAAGGCACCCATGAACCTCCCGACAGCCATCCCCGAAGACCTCGGCCAGCTCCTCGCCCCCTACCTGGTACGCCAGCGCTGGTACGCCGGGCCGGTCGACCTCCCGCCCTCTGCAATCCGCATAGAGGAGGCCCGGAAGCTGTGCAGCACCGGGGGTGGCTCGCGGCACCTGTACCTGGTGATCCTCGACGCCGCAGGGAGCCGCTACCAGCTGCTGGTGGGCGAGCGTCGGGGGAGCGAGCCCGCCGAGCTGCTCCAGGGTCACGCGGACGCAGTGATCGCCGGTCTCGAGGGCAGGGTCCTCTACGACGCAGCCGTCGACCCCGAGCTCGCCCGGGAGCTGCTGCCCATCGTTACCGGGGGGATCGAGGCGGCGACCAGGGTTCGCCCCGTCGGGGCCGAGCAGTCCAACACCTCCCTCGTCTACGACGACCGGGTGATCGTCAAGTTCTTCAGGCGGCTCGTGCCAGGGCGCAACCCCGACGTCGAGGTGACGAGCGCCCTCGCCCGGGTCGGCTTCGCCCACGTAGCCCGGCCCCTAGGGGTCTGGCGATCGGGGGAGCTCGACTTAGCCTTCGCGCAGCGCTACCTGGCCGGCGGATCGGAGGGCTGGGCGCTGGCGCTCACCTCACTGCGGGACTTCTACGACTCCGGCGTCGAGGACCCCGCTTCGGCGGGCGGCGACTTCTCGATGGAAGCCAACCGCCTCGGGTCGGTCACCGCCGAGCTGCACCTCGCCATGGCCGCAGCGTTCGGGATGGACGAGGGCCGAGCCGACGCCGGGCGCTGGGAGCGGCTCGTCTCCTCGGTGGCCGAGCGGCTCGGGAGGGCGGCCGACGACGGCCTGGTCGATCGGGATCTCGCCGACGCGGCTGTCTCCCGGCTCCGGGGGCTCGACGACCCGGGCCCGGCGCTGCGGGTCCACGGCGACTTCCACCTCGGCCAGACGATGCGGGCCGACGACGGGTGGTACGTGCTCGACTTCGAGGGCGAGCCCGCTCGGCCCAAGCAGGAGCGCCTGGCTCCGACCTCGCCGCTCAAGGACGTCGCGGGGATGCTGCGCAGCCTGGACTACGCCGCCCACGTCGCCCTCGCCGAGCGGGGCTCGGAGACCGAGGAGATGCAAGGGGCCGCCCGGGCATGGATCGCGCACAACTCGGCGGCCTTCGAGGAGGGCTACTCGACCGAGGAGGGTGTCGCCGCCCTCCTGCCCCGAGGGGTCGGGCGCGACCTGGTGAGGGACGCCTTCGTGCTGGACAAGGCGCTCTACGAGCTCGACTACGAGCGCAGCTACCGCCCGGCGTGGGTCCCGATCCCCGAGACAGCCCTGCGGAGGATCACCGAGCGTCTCGCTGGGTAGGACTGAGGCATGCTCGACGCTCCAGGAACCCCTGCGCCTGCAGCCTCTGGCTCGGGACCTCCTCCTTCGGGACCCCCTGCCCCGGGGCCGGCCCCTTCGGAGCCGGAGACCACGGCGGCGGAGCCGCCGGCCCCGGCAGGAGAGGACCGCCGGGCCTTCGAGCTGCTCGCTGCCGGGCGCCACTCCGATCCCCACCGGGTCCTCGGCCGCCACGGCAGGGTGGTGCGCTGCTTGCGGCCCAATGCGTCGGCGGTCCGCGTGCTGCCCGGCACCGTCGAGGGCGCCGGCCGGCCCCAGGGCTCCGGCGAGGAGCCATCCGCTGCGGCCGAGCTGCGCCTCGTCCACCCAGCCGGCGTCTGGGAGGGGGAGATCGACGACTCCGTGGCCGCCTACCACTTCGAGGTCGACTACCCCCGCGACGGGGGGGCCTGGACGGTGCGGGTCGACGACCCCTACCGGGTCTGGCCGACCCTCGGCGACTTGGACCTGCACCTCTTCGGCGAGGGACGCCACCGCCGGCTCTGGGAGGTCCTAGGAGCCCATCCCGGCGAGCACGCAGGGATGCGCGGCACCGCGTTCGCACTGTGGGCACCGAACGCCCGGGCGGTGCGGGTGGTGGGGGACTGGAACAACTGGGACGGGCGCCTGCACCCGATGCGATCCCTCGGGGCGAGCGGGGTCTGGGAGCTGTTCGTTCCCGGCGTCGACGCGGGGGCACGCTACAAGTACGAGATGGTCACCGCCGACAACCGCCTGGTGTTGAAGGCCGACCCGATGGCCCTTGCCGCCGAGGTGCCGCCGGCCACGGCGTCGGTCGTCGCCGCCGAGCCGGCGCACGCCTGGGGTGACGACAGCTGGCTCGCCGCCCGGGCCGGTACCGACCTGCTGCACTCCGCCATGTCGGTCTACGAGGTCCACCTCGGCTCCTGGCGCTTCACCGACGACGGGTCCGGCGGCCGCCGGCCGCTCGACTACCGGGAGCTCGCCGAGCAGCTGCCCGAGCACGTCGCAAGCCTCGGCTTCACCCACGTCGAGCTGATGCCGGTGGCCGAGCACCCCTTCTCGGGGTCCTGGGGCTACCAGGTGACCGGCTACTATGCCCCGACCTCGCGCTTCGGGTCCCCCGACGACTTCCGGGCGCTGGTCGACGCGCTCCACCGTCGCGGCATCGGGGTGATCGTCGACTGGGTGCCGGCGCACTTCCCGCGCGACGAGTTCGCCCTCGCCCGCTTCGACGGGACCGCGCTCTACGAGCACGACGACCCGCGACGGGGCAGCCATCCCGACTGGGGGACGCTCGTGTTCAACTACGGGCGCAACGAGGTCCGCAACTTCCTCGTCGCCAACGCCCTGTACTGGATCGAGCAGTTCCACGTCGACGCCCTCCGGGTCGACGCCGTCGCTTCGATGCTCTACCTCGACTACTCCCGCGCTCCAGGTGAGTGGCTCCCCAACGAGCTCGGCGGGCGGGAGAACCTCGCCGCGGTTGCCTTCTTGAGGGAGGTCAACGAAGCGGTGTTCGGCGCCTTCCCGGGCGCGACGGTGATCGCCGAGGAGTCGACCGCTTGGCCGGGGGTCTCCCGGCCCACCTACCTCGGGGGCCTCGGCTTCGGCTTCAAGTGGAACATGGGTTGGATGCACGACACCCTCCAGTACTTCTCCACCGACCCGCTCTACCGCTCCTACCACCAAGGCGAGCTCACCTTCGGCCTGGTCTACGCCTGGTCGGAGAACTTCGTGCTCCCCCTCTCCCACGACGAGGTGGTCCACGGCAAGGGGTCGCTGCTCGCCAAGATGCCCGGCGACCGCTGGCAGCAGCTGGCCAACCTGCGAGCGCTCTACGCCTGGATGTGGGCCCATCCCGGCAAGCAGCTCGTGTTCATGGGGGCCGAGCTGGCCCCCGAGGGCGAGTGGGACCACACCAAGGAGCTCGACTGGTGGATCTGGGACCACTGGGCCGACCACCGGAGCCTCGGGCGCCTCCTCGGCGAGCTCA
>JAKARG010000217.1 GCA_021819345.1 Actinomycetes bacterium
GACTGGTCGGCTGGGCGCAGCTGGCGGGCCGGTAACCACTACATCGTGGTGGAACAGTCCTCGGCGCTGTCCGCCGAGCGTCATGACCGCTGCCGCCCCGGGCTCAACCACCTTGCCTTCCACTCCGGACAGGAGCAGGACGTGGACCGGCTGGTGGCCGACGGCCCCCAGCACGGCTGGACCCTGCTGTTCCCTGATCGCCATCCACATGCTGGCGGCCCGGAGCACTACGCCGGCTACTTGGAGAACACCGACGGCTTCGAGGTCGAGTTGGTCGCTCAGCCTCGGTAGCGGATCGGCTACCGGATACCGACGGTGTCGGCGCGGGCCACGCTCCAGACGTCCACGAGCATGGACAGGACAGGGTTCTCGACTTGCTGCTCGATGGACATGCCGAGCTTGGTGGCGACGCGCCGGGAGCGCAGGTTGTGGGGGTGGATGATGGCGATGACCTCATCGAAGCCGAGCCGCTCGAACGCGGCGGCGCACACGGCCTGCGCGGCCTCAGTGGCAAGGCCGCGACCCCATGCGCGCCGTCCGAGCCGCCACCCAGCTCAGGGCGGTGCGCCAGCGCCGGCAGAAACGAGGGGGTAGGCGACGCCGACGAAGCCGAGGAGCGCTGCGGCCGTGTCGGCCTCGGTGCTCTCGACGGCGTAGAAGCCGAACCCGTGGCGCTTCCAGTGATCGGTGACCAGTTGGTAGAAGGCGGCGACAGCGTCATCGCCTACGGGCCGGTTGAGATCCTTGGTCACCTCCGGGTCTCGGTTGATCGCCGCCATCGCCGCGGCGTCATCGCTGGTCCAGGTCCGCAGCCGCAGTCGTGGGTTCCATAGCTCGTCGGAAGGGGCTTCATCGACCGGCAGGCTATGACCGGTCAGGGCTCGCTGTAGGGGACGGGCGTGAGCAGCCGATCGGACGATCCTGGCCCAGTTTCTCTGGTAGTCGCCCAGGAGGGTCCTGGTGAGAGGGCATGCTCTGTGTGGTGGACGTAGCTCACACACTTCGTCCGAGTTGCGAGAAGCCCAGGAAGAGCAAAGGCGGCAGGGGAGGAGGTGTGTGGTGGACACGTCAAGAGATCACTTCCAGCGCTGCGCCGGAGGCCAGAACCTGGCTGTGGTGGAGGCTCGGTCCGACTACAAGCCGCAGGGCTTCATAAACCGTGCACCGCTACCAGGGGACGACTCGAAGCTTCGGCCAGCTCGACTGCCAACGGGCAACCTTGTCCTCGTAGATCTCCTGGGACACCTTGACCTTGTTCGGGCGGGCGACCATGGCGAACAGGTCGGACAATCCGAACGGGGCGCACACCACGAAGCCGGCGCTGTCCCGCCGGACGCCAACGCTCGACGCGGTCGTCGGCCAGGTAGAGATCGCTTCCTCGGTCGAGCGGTACGGGTCGAGATGCCGCCCGAAGCGCTTCTCGTACCACAGGTGGACCCGAGCCTCGTTGTGGACGTCCACCACAGCCCCGGACTCCGAAAGCCGTGCGGCCACCTGCTCTTCGACCCGTCGCTCCGACTCGGCAGTCAGATCGTCAGGGTCGAAGTACACCAGGTCGTAGTCCTTGATGTCCTCCGCCGGCGCGTAGCCGTGCCGCAGATTCCAGACCGTCTGGGCGACCGCACCGGATCCCAGATACCACCCGGAAAGCTTCATCTCGCCGGCCACAGCCATGACGGCTTCGGCGACGGGGTTCTGCGCCATCGCATGCTGGAGGTACTCGATCTGTCGCTGAAGAGGTAGATCTTCGGGGCGGTCGACGCACACGGGGAACATCATGCCCGCGAGCCGATGGTCTTTCGGCGCAGTGGGAGGCGGTGTCGCCGGGGTTCATCTCGGTCCGAGTGGACGGCCAGACGAGGCGAGCCGCTCTCGGGGGCTTCCGGGCCCGGCGTAGCTTGGTGGCCATGGCGCCCCGGTTCGCGGCCTTCGACGAGCGCCACCATCGACGCGGCACAGAGATGTCGGTCTGCCTCGCCGGTGAGGATGACCTGGCGGTGCTCGCCCAGCTGGCGGAGGCACACTCGGGGGTGACTGGCGGCTGGGCGGAGCGGCTCGGAGCGGACCTGTCCGGCGACGGCCGCGCCCTGTTCGTCGCTCGGGTGCAGCAGGCAATGGCCGGCTATGGGCGCGTGCGCTGGTTCTCGCCACCGCCGGGGTCGCCGGCTGACACGGTGCCGGCGGGCTGGTATCTCGGTGGCCTGGTGGTGGCGCTGGACCGGCGCGGTTGCGGTGCCGGCGCTGCGCTCACCCGGGCGCGGGTCGGCTGGGTCGCCGAGCGGGCCGACGAGGTGTGGTACTACGCGAATGCTCGCAACGCCGTGTCGCTCGCCCTGCACGCGGCCGTTGGCTTCGAGGAGGTCACCCGGGACTTCTCGGTGCCGGGCGTGTCGTTCGAGGGCGGCCTGGGTGTGCTGTGTCGGTTGCGGCTCCGACCGCACCACGGGGATGGAGATCACGCGAGCGGTCGGTGGTAGCGGACCTCGGCGATAGGGAAGCCGGGTCCGTCATCGACCTTGGTGGCGCCGTCAATGTTCCAGCCCGCCTTTTCGTAGAACCGGCGGGCCCGCTGGTTGCCTTCGAGGACCCAGAGGGTGGCCGCGTCGAAGCCGAGCCCGGCGAGGGTGTCGAGGGCTGCGTCCATGAGGCGACGTCCGAGGCCGCATCCCCACAGCTCGGGCAGCAGGTAGATGGCGTACAGCTCGCCGGCATCACCGGCGTCGCTGTCTCGGGAGGGCCCGACGCTGACGAAGCCACCGACATGGCCGTCGACTTCGCCGACCAGCTCGGCTTGGCGGTCACGCTGGGCGGCTCCGAGGATCCGCCGCCAGCTCTCGGCCCGCGCTGCGGGGTCGAGAGCGTCGAGGAACTCCTGAGGGAAATGCCCGGTGTAGGCAGCCTGCCAGGAGCGCACATGCACCAACCCGATGCCAGCAGCGTCTGCTTGTTGTGCGGCTCGGACCACTCCGGCGTCGGTGTCCATGACCCGATGGTGACGACCGGAACGACGCGCTGCAACCGAGTTGTGCGGCCCCCTCCGGGCCGAGCGGGCGTGGCAGGCAAGCGGCCAGGCGCACCGGTAGAGCGCTGGCGGGCGGTCTTGGGGAGGGTGGTTCGATTCCTCCGCGTAGCGTCCGGCGGGTGAGAGCAGGCCGCAGCTTCGACGAGGGATACGGGCGATGGCGGTCAAGCGCCGCCCACGCGTCGCTGCTGGGCCAGGGCCTGCCTCCGCAGGTCGAGCCCTTCTCGTTCGTGCCCCTGGAGGGCATCGAGTTGCTCGCCACCCTCCTTGGCCTTGCACCCGGTCACACACTCGTAGATCTCGGGTGCGGTCGCGGCGGTCCCGGGATGTGGCTGGCCCAGCAAAGCGGAGCGAAACTCATCGGTGTCGACGCCTCGGTCGTCGCTGTCCGCGACGCCGAGCAGCGCCGCCGCTTCTTCCCCCGGCTGGCCTCCGCGCAGTTCCAGGTCGCGGACGTCGCGGCCACCGGACTGGTCGACCGGTGCGCTGACGCGGTCGTGTCGATCGACGTCATCCAGCTCCTCGACGACCCAGCCGGCCTGCTTGGTGAGGCGGCCCGGCTGCTCAGACGGGCCGGTCGGCTGGTGCTCACCACCTGGGAAGGACACGGCGCCGCCCCCGGCCGCTTCCCGCGCGACCTGGCGGGGCTGATCGAGTCGGTCGGCTTGGAGGTCGCCACCTCGATCGAGCAGCCGAGATGGCTCGAACGCCAGCTCGACATCTACCTCGCAGCCGCGGCCGCCGAAGCGTCCGGTGACGGCGACCCCGCCCTCACGGACCTCGCCGAGGAGGGACGCCGCTGGCAGGGCTGGCACGACCAAACCCGTCGAGTGGTCGCCGTTGCCCGACTGCCTGCTTCAGCCGGGCCGTAGAGCGAACCTTGGCCGGGCACCTCTGTCCGGCCCTGGCAGCGCTCTGACCAGGAGCGTCGCGGGTCCGTCCCGTACTACCCCGCCCGGTGAAGTGTCTCGCTGGGGTGCTCTGTCCGGACGTCTGCTCGACTGGCGGTGGGCTGCCCAGAGGGTGCCGAGCAAGGCCATGCTTTGTGATGTACGGCCATACCCGAGGGTGTCATACCCTCCGCCTCAGGTCGGCCGTCGTCGCCGAGGCGCCCCACCGGGGCGGTGCGTTCCGAACGCCGGTTCGGAGCGGCCACGCCGGGCGGTCCTACGCCTCGCGAGGCGGGATTCTGCGCTGCCTCCCTGCGAGCGCCCCGGTCCGCCGTTCGGCCCGCGTGTTCTGCTCGGGGACGGTGAGCGTAGCTAACGGATGTAACCGTCGTTCCGCGCTCGGTCCGGCGTCTGATCAAGTGCCTCGGGTCGAGCGCAGATGAGACAATCGGCGACCACTGGCAGGATAGACGAGTCGAGCGTGGAGCCTCTTCTACCTGACCTCCGAGAACGTTGCCCTCGATGCGCGGGTCACGAATCGTGGAGGGACAAGGCGACCCAGAGGTACGGGACCGGCACGTCAAAACTCGACCTGGCAAGGGTGGCTACTAGGCCCAATACCACTTAGTTAGGAGATCACCGGTGTAGAGTCGGACCATGCCAAGGGCAGGGCAGGTCAAGGGGTCGGACGAGGAGCGCCTCACGGACCGGATCGCAGTCGGTGTGCTCACCTCGACGTTCCCTCCAGCACTCGTCGACGAGGTCATCGAGGCGAGCGGGCGAGCCGAGAAGCGTCATCGGTTGTTGCCGGCCCGGGTGGTCGTCTACTTCACCCTGGCGATGTGCTTGTGGGCCGACGAGGAGTACGTCGAGGTCGCCCGGCTGCTCGTCGGTGGCCTGAAGTCGATGGCCCGGTGGCGGGGGTCGTGGCGGGTGCCCACCTCGGGAGCGATCACCCAGGCACGTGCCCGGCTCGGCTCGTCAGCATTGAAGGCGCTCTTCGAGCGGGTCGCTGCCCCGGTCAGCGCCGAGGGCTCAGCCGGATCGTGGTGGCGGGGCCTGCGCCTCGTGGCGACCTGGGGGACGGTGTTCGATCTGCCCGACACCGAGGCGAACGAGGAGCGCTTCGGGCGGCCGGGGTCTGGGCGCGGTGAGGCCAAGGGTGCCTTCCCCCAGGCCCGGGTCGTGGCACTCGCCGAGTGCGGCACGCACGCGATCATCGGCGCGGAGATCGGGCCGTGCACGAGCGGTGAGACGACCCTCGCGCGCCCGCTGCTCAGGCTGCTCGACGAGGGGATGCTCTTGCTCGTCGACCGGGGCTTTCCCGGCTACGAGCTGTGGCAAGAAGCGGCAGCGACCCGCTCCGAGCTGTGCTGGCGGACCAAGTCGAACGCGGTGCTGCCGGTGGCGACGGCGCTTGCCGACGGCTCCTACCTCTCTGCGCTCCGGCCGCCTCGGGGCAATCCCGGGGCGCCGATCACCGTCCGGGTGATCGGCTACACCCTCACCCATCCCTCGCGCGCCGAAGACGAGGGCCCGATCCGGCTCATCACCACCTTGGTCGACCCGACCGAAGCGCCCGCCCTCGAGCTCGCGGCCCTCTACGGCGAGCGCTGGGAAGAGGAGAGCGCCTTCGACGAGTTGAAGACCCACCAGCGAGGCGCCGGCCAGGTCCTGCGCTCCAAGTCGCCGGAGATGGTGATCCAGGAGATCTACGCCCACCTGCTCGTCTACTTCGCGATCAGGTCCCTCATCAACCGAGCCGCCGAGGAAGAGCAGCTCGACCCGGACCAGGTTTCGTTCATCGCCTCGCTCCGAGTCATCCGCCGCCAGATCACCGACCAGGCGGCCTTTTCCCCCTGACCG
>JAKARG010000218.1 GCA_021819345.1 Actinomycetes bacterium
GGGTGAACACCGGGCCGGGCCGGAACTCGAAGCTCACGCTGCGCTGGTCGAACACGCTCGAGCCGGTGATGTCGGAGGGCAGCACATCGGGGGTGAGCTGCAGGCGGCCGAAGTCGCAGCCGAGGGCCGAGGCGAGCGATCGGGCGAGCAGGGTCTTGCCCGTGCCCGGGGCGTCCTCCAGCAGCACGTGGCTCCGGCACAGGAGGGCCACGAGCAACTGCTCGAGCGCGTCGCCACGGCCCACGACGGCCAGCCCGACCGCCTCGGCCACGCTGGCGAACTGCTCGGCGACGGCACCGGCCTGGCTTGCCCAGCCATTCTGGACCGTGCCCGGGGCCCCTCTTCGACCGTCGTCCACCGCCCCGGCTTAGCACGCTGCACGAGGTCGGGGCCGACACCACCAGTGCTTGGGCGCCCGGCCGCTCGGTTCGCGCTCGGCGCCAGAGGTCGGGATTACGCCCCTACAGAGAAGTGGCATCTCGGCTGTCGAGGTGAAGGGACCACCTCGCCGTAAGAACGGGAGGGTCCATCCGACCTGCCAGATCGGGAACGGCGACGGTGCCGAGGTGGAGGCCGAGCAGTGGTCTTGCGATGAGCATGGTGGCCGGGTCGGTCGTAGTCGCAGCGCTGAAGGCGCGTTGGATGACCGGCCGATCTGGACCTGGGGGTGGACGGAGGCCACCGGGTAGGTGATCGGCTGCGTGGGTCCAGGCCGGCCCGTGACCGCGGAGTGGTAAGGCGAGAGGGCAACGGGAGCGTCGAACGGTATTTGTTCAGCGGGTGAAGGGCCGCGTTGAGCTACCTGTCCGGCGTCTGACTTCGGCGCGGAGGGTCCACTGCGAAACGAACCCACCCTGACACGCTCGGGCAGCGCTGCTTGCGCTGGCGGCCGGGACGGGGCGCCCGGCGAAAGCGCGCGACTGGGCGCTGGTGTGCTCGCTCTGGGGCGTCACCGATGGTCGGCTGCACCGTTGGTGGGCTCGTCGGATGGTGCACCGGCACGCTCATCGACAAGGCCCCGGGCGCCAGCTCTCACCACGGGCTCTTGGCCTGGGGGCAACGCGCCATCTCGGAGCTCGCAGAGCACTGGGGCGAGGTCGCAGATGAAGTCCGACGCAACGAAGGCGTTCATGGCCGCGGTGGCCGTCGCCCAGCACCACGGCCGTCCGCACACCCCGACCGACCAGGCGTGGACCGAGACGCTCTTCAGCCACGTCAAGGGGGGTGGCCGCAGCTGGAGCGCATCGGTGATCCGCCGCTCTTGGAGCACGAGCGTGTGTTGCTCCTGACTTCGTGATAGTCGGACCGGCTGGAATCGAATCGAGACCAAGTTCCCGTCAGGCAGCGGAGAACTTGCAAAAGTCCTGCTCGGAGAGCCCGAGGTCGGGTTCGAACCGACGACCTGACGCTTACAAGGCGGGCGGTTGTCCGTTGTGAGGTGGTTTGTGACGTGGCCAAACCCACCTGAACTGGGTATTTCCGGGCATATCCGACCTACGGCGGGCAAGTGCGGTGGCTACCACGGTGGCACCACTCGGGGGGCTCAGACCGCCGCACCGCCGAGGCGTCCGAGGACGTCGAGCTCGGCGTCGAGGACGCGGTCGACCACGTCCCGGTCGAGCCCGGTCACCGAGGCGATCTCGGCCGCCAGGCCGTCGACGTCGAGTAGGGCCCCGGTGGCGCCCCAACGGCCGGTCAGCCCGTGGCCCTCGACCCCCCAGCCTCGCTCGTACGCGGGGCACCACGCCAACGGGTGTTCACAGCGGTCACAGCGCGGGCCCGGACCGAGCCGGCCGAGACAATCCGGGCAGACAGCCTCGACAATCGCAGCTGCGACCCGCCGCTGGATCTCGTCGTCGTCGAGGTAGTGGTCGTCGCTCACGACGCCGCCTCAACCTCGGCGACCGGGCCCAGATCCGTTAGTGTCCCTCGCCACTAATTCGTTTGAGAGGTCGTCCGAGCTTCTCCAGGATCTGCTCGGCGGTCTTGGTCCAGATGAACGGCCTTGGGTTCTCGTTCCACGCGACCATCCAGGCACCGAGGTCGGCTTCGAGGGCCTGGACGGATCGGTGGTCGGAGCGCTGCAGTAGATCGGCGGTGATGTAGGCGAAGAACCGCTCGACCTGGTTGATCCAGCTCGAGTAGGTCGGGGTGTAGTGCATGTGGAAGCGGGGGTGCTTGTCCAGCCAGGCTCTCACTGCTGGGGACTTGTGGGTGCCGTAGTTGTCGCAGACCAGGTGGACATCGAGATCGGCGGGGACAGTCGCGTCGATCTTGGCGAGGAACTTCTCGAGCTCGATGCTGCGGTGCCGGCGATGCATGGAGGAGATGAGCGTGCCATCGGCGGTGTTGAACGCGGAGAACAGGCTGGTCGTGGCCTGACGGACGTAGTCATGAGTGTGCCGCTCGGGCATGTTCGGCATCGTCGGGAACGCCGGCTGCGAGCGGGCCAGGGCCTGGACCTGGGACTTCTCGTCGACGCAGTAGACCGCTGCCCCCTCGGGCGGGTTCAAGTAGAGCCCCACCACGTCGTAGACCTTGTCCACGAACAGCGGGTCGTTCGAGAGCTTGAACCCCTCGGCCCGGTGCGGCTTCAGCTCGAAGGCCTTCCAGATCCTTCCGATCGTCGATGGCGACAGGCCCGAGCGCTTGGCCATCTTCGCCCGAGACCAGTGTGTGGCGTTCTCCGGGGTCGACTCGAGGGTCGCGACGACCACGTCTTCGACCTGGGCGGCGGTCACGCTCGGCGGACGACCCGGACGCGGATCATCGGCCAGCCCGTCCAAGCGGGACTCCACGAAGCGCGAGCGCCACTTACCGACCGTCGGCTGGGACACGCCCTCCCGGGCAGCCACCGCCTTGTTCGACAGGCCCGACGCGCAGCCGAGCACGATCCGAGACCGCAACGCCAACGCCTGGGAGGACTTGCGCCGCCGGGACCATCGCTCCAGCTGGTCCTTCTCCTCCTCAGTGAGCTCGAGCAACGCCTTCGGTCGACCGGTTCGTGCCATGCGAAAGTCTATCACACTTAGTCAAAGAACTTACGGCGGAGGACACTAGTTGCCACTTGGCACCTCCGTCATCGAGGTGTTGCGACGACCGGTTGAACTCGCCCTGGCTGCCCCGGTCGGAGTGGAAGATCACGCGCTTGGGTGGCCGGCGAGTGACGAACGCCATCTTCAGGGCGTCTTCGACCAGCTCGGTTCGCATGTGGTCGGCCAGCGCGCCCAGCCGACGCTCCGGCGGCTCGCCAGGTCGATGACCCCCGCCAGGTACGCCCAGCCTTCCCAGGTCATGATGTAGGTGATGTCGCCGACGTAGGGTCGGTCGAGCTCGGGGCACGGGCCGAAGTGGCGCCCGATCAGGTCCTTGGCACGTTCGGCGGCCGGGTCGGCCACGGTGGTCTTCCACCAGCGCTTCTTGCACCGGCCTTCGAGCCCCGCCCGTCGCATAAGCCGCCGCACCCGGCGCCGCCCACAGGCAACCCCCCGCTTGACCAGTTCTTGGTGTACTCGGGGGGAGCCGTAGGTGCCCTTGGACTCGGTGTGGACGGCGGTGATCTTCTCGGTCAGCTCGGCATCGTTGAGCTCTCGTGAGCTCTCGTGCCGAGGTGACACCCCGGCGGCGCTCGTAGTAGGCGGCACGGGAGACCTCGAACAGCTCACAGCAGCGCTTCACGCTGTGACCTGCACCTTCCTCCGCCTGGATGAAGGGGTCCATCTTCACCGGATCTTCTTCGCGAAGAAAGCCGTCGCTCGCTCGAGCAGGTTCACATCAGCCTGCAGGTGCTTGTTCTCCCGGCGCAGCCGGGTGAGCTCCTCTCACTCCTCGGTGGTCAGGCCCGAACGCTCGCCGACGTCGATCTCGGCCTGGGCCACCCACCTGCGCACCGCTGACGCCGTCAGGTCGAAGTCCCGGGCAACCTCGGAGATCGAACGGTCACCGGCCCGGCACCGCTCCACGATCTCCGACTTGAACTCCGGGGTGTACGACCTCCGGTCGCGGCGCTTGCTCCGCTCCATGGTCAGTGGTCACCATGATGAACGTCCTCTCCGGCGCCACGCGCCTTGTGGTGGATGTCCGTCAGACCGTGCCAACCCCACGCATTCCACCCCAGATGACAAGTTCCGCCTGGCCCACCGGTTGACATCGCCATTCCGGTCCGGAAGCATCACGGGCGGGCACGGTGGCGGACGAGGTGGTCCCATGCTCGTGGTGGAAGGGTGGTCCCATGAGAGTGGCGGGTGACAACCCCGCTGGACCTCGCGTTCGGTATCGTCGGGCTGTCATCGTCTTCATCTTCTTCCACTTACCTCTTCGAGGAGCTCGGCAGTGAGCCCAAGGGCTGGCCGAGATGGCACACGGCTCTTTCAGTGTGGGTCTGTCACGTATTGGAGAGCTTCATGGCACCAAAGTTGACCATCGAAGAGGTGAGCGTCCTCCAAGTCGAGGGTACCCTCCCGGCCCGCGAGCGACCATTCCAGGGCCAGGTGGCGCCGATCGACCGCTACGAGGCCGACCGCGCGGCCCGCCGTGAGCGCCCGCCAGAGGATCGGCCTACGAGGACTAAGGCGCTCTACCTGACGGTGCGCTCCGCCGAGGGGCCCACGGGCTGCTACGGCCCGATCGACGAGGCCGCCGCCTTCTCGGTGCTGCACCAGCTGCGCCCGGTGGTTCTCGGCGAGGACGCGCTGGCGGGAGCAACCGCCTGGGACCGCATGCAGCGCTCGGACCGCCACGCCCGCCACGGCTACCTGAAGATGGGCATCAGCGCGCTCGACAACGCCCTCTGGGACCTGCGGGGGCGAGCCTTCGACGCCCCCGTCTTCCAGTTGCTCGGTGGCCCCTCGCGCCCGAGCATCCCCGCCTACGCGAGCACCCTCGGGCGCTCGCACGAGCCGCGTGAGGTCGAGGCGAGCGCCCGAGAGCTACAGGAGGCGGGCTTCGCCGGCCAGAAGTGGTTCTTCCGGCATGGCCCGAGCGATGGCATCGACGGATTAGAGGCGAACGTAGCGCTCGTGGCCCGGGTCCGCGGAGCGCTCGGGTCCGGCCCTAGCGCCTTCTTTGACGCCTTCTCCGGCTGGGACGTCCGCTACGCCACCGCTTGGGCACGAGAGGCCGAGCAGTACGGGCCCGGCTGGCTGGAGGAGCCCCTGCCGCCGAGCCAGCTCGTCGGCTATCAGGAACTCGGCCGATCGGTCCAAGTGCCGCTCGCCACCGGCGAGCACTTCTACGACCGCTTCGAGGTGCTGCCCTTCCTGGAGGCCAAGGTACTCTCGGTGCTGCAGGTGGACCCCGAGTGGTCTGGCGGCGTCACCGAGCTGGTCCGGCTCTGCTCGCTGGCGGAGGTCTTCTCCGTGCCGGTGATCCCCCACGGCCACGGCTTGCACGCAGCGCTGCACGTGATCGCTAGCCAGTCACCCGAGGTCTGCCCGATGGCCGAGTACCTGGTCGAGGTGATGCCGCGCCGCCACTGTTTCGAGCGGCGGCCTCCCCAGCCTGTCGGCGGTTCCTTCAAGCTACCAGCTGGTCCCGGCTTCGGGATCGACCTTGACGAGGAGCGGATCGAGCGCAGCCGCGAGTGGCGACTGCCAGCGGCCTAGTAGACCGTCCGCCGCCGCCACATGACCCTCCCGGGCGGCTCACCCGCTCAGCCCGGCGGGCCACCCTGCACCCGGCGCGCCACTGGCCCTGGCACTGGCAGTAGGCGCCTTCACCCACGCCCTGACCCACCTGAGAGCCGTCCGCCACGCCAACGGACCAGCTATCGAACGC
>JAKARG010000219.1 GCA_021819345.1 Actinomycetes bacterium
CGAGGAGCCGGGCCACTCTGGCCGCCGGCCCGGGGAAGGCGCCGGCCAGGTAGGCCCCGACGGTGAGGGCGGCCGGGGCGACGGCCACCTCCGCCCGGTCCCGCTCCACTGCCCGCAGGGTCGCTGCGGCGACCTCCTCGGGGCTCCGGGTACCGACGCCGGGCGGCAAGCTGGCGCCCGAGTCGGCGAACATGCCGGCGTCGCGCACGAAGCCGGGGACCACCACGCTCACCCCGACGCCGGTACCGGCGAGGTCCTGGCGCAGCGCCAGACCGAAGCCCCGCAGGCCGAACTTCGTAGCCGAGTACAGCGCCGACTCGGGGGTCGCAGCCACCCCGGCGAGCGACGAGACGAGCACGATGTGGCCCCTACCACGGCTCAGCATCGCCGGCACCGCGGCTCGGGCGAGGCGGATCGGGGCCCGCAGGTTGACGTCGATGCAGCGGTCGAGATCTTCGTGGTCGAAGCCCTCGATCCGCCCCGAGGCCGGGAGCGCGGCGTTGGCGACCAGCACGTCGACCGCCTCGACCTCCTCGCAGAGCCGCTCGAGGTCGGCCGGATCGCCGAGGTCGGCCACCACCGCCCGACCCCCGCAGCGCGCGGCGACGGCCTCCAGGGCGTCCGCACGCCTCCCGGTGAGCACCAGCCGGGCGCCAGCCGCGCTGAAGGCGTCCACCAACGCCCGGCCGATCCCGCCGGTCGCGCCGGTCACGAGCACCGTCGAGGGGTCCAGTCGCACCTCGCTCCCCTTTCCCTATCCCTGCTCCCTCAGCGAGCCGGCCGATGCCGCCGCGACGGTCGCCTCGATGTACTGCAGGCCGTGGCGGCGCCGCTCGTAGGGGCCCCAGTACATCGACATCCGAGCCCCCCGCCGGTAGCCGACCGAGTCCTTCAGGATCCGCTGGCGGTTGGGCGGACCGGCTCCCTCGGTCACCTCGCCCGCCTCCAGCTTGGAGACCACCCTCCCCGATGCCACGATCTGCTCCAGGCGGGCTACCTCGAGGACGGGCTCGGCGATGTTGCGGCGCAACAGCAGCGGCGCCAGGTGGGCACCCGCCAGCCACTGCGCCCAGCGACCCGAGAGGGCATCTCCCGCCCACTCCCGCAGGTCGCCGTGGCCGAGCCGGGGGTACTCCTCCCCCCGCACGCACACCGCCGCACTGCGCAGCACCGCCCAGGTGAAGGCGTTGACCAGCTCGCCACCGGGTACCGGGGCGCTCCCGACGAAGCCGGGGGCAGCCAACCCGGACGGGTCGGCGGCGAGCTGTTCCCAGGTGACGCAGGCCGTACGGGGCGCCTGGCCGGAGGCCCGCAGGATCCTCGCCGCAGCCCCGACCGCCCGCAACGCCGGCTCGTCCCAGCTCGGCTCGGCGACCGCCACCACGTCGAGGTTGCTGATCGGGGCCCGGAAGTCGCCGAGGGCCACCGATCCGACCGCGTAGAGCCCCGCCAGGCGTCCCGGGGCACCACGGTCGACGGAGGCTGCGAAGGCCCGGAGCCGGGAGAGCACCTCGGGGGCCACCACGGCTCCAGTCTCGCCGCCGACGCCGGCCAACCGGCAACCGGCGTGGTGCCAGTTGGCGGGGCCGCGGCCGGGAGCGGGGTTGCAGGCGCGGAGGGTTGGCGGGGCGCCGGCCCCTCCCGAGGCTCCCGCTCAGCGCCGCTGCGCCAGTGCCCAGGCGAGCATCTGCTGGTAGAGCACGAGGATGCTCCTGCCGTAGACCGGGTCGGTGGCCCAGACCCCGGTGAGCGAGGGCCAGGTGCGGCAGCAACCCTCGGCGTACTGGCTCTGTGGGTCGAGCGACGCGAGCACGGGAGGGTCGGCGAGCTCGGAGGCGGTGAGCCCGGGCTGTGCGTAGGTGCGCAGCAGCTGCACCTGGGCCCGCACCCCGAGACGCGCGGAGGGGAACTTCCAGCCCCGGGCGCAGGAGTCGCAGTGCCCGATACCGGCGAAGTTGTTCTGCCCGACGGCGTCCGGCGAGCTGAACCCGCCGGTCTCGAGCACCGCCTGGGCGAAGGCCAGGTCCCCCCGGACCCCCTCGGCGTCCCCCTCCTCGATGTACCAGCGGGCCAGCTGCGACACCGACGTGCGGGTGAGGGCCACGTAGCCGCTGGCCTCGAACCACCCGGCCAGCTGAGCTGCGTCGAGGGCCGGGCGACCGAGGATCGTCGGGACCGGGTCGGGCGAGTTGCCCTCGGGGCCGTCGAAGTTGGCTGCGGCCCGCTGTCGTGCCACCTCGGCACGACGCAGCCTCGACTCGGCGACGAGGAGCGCCCGGGCGTCGGAGCCGGCCCGGCGACCCGCAACGGCGAGCCGCTCGAGGCTCTCGTGGCGGGCTCGCTCGGCGCGCCCGACCCGGTCCCGGGCACGCCGGGACATCGACGTGCCCCAGGTGAGGCGCACGGCGGAGCTCCTCACCTCCAGGGTCGCAGCTCGCTGCTCGGACTGGACGGCCGAAGTGACCGTGTCGAGCTCGCCCTGCTGGTCGGAGGCCTGCTGCGCCTCCGCGGGGGTGGACGCCGCCGCCGGCGAGGGGCCGACGTAGAGCTCGACCGCCAGCATCCGCAGCGTCCGCGCGGCCCGGCGCACACCTGCGAGCGCCCCGAGGTGCGCCGAGCGGTCGGCCTCGAGGTGCGACTCGTCGGTCGCGGCCAGCTCCCTCGCAGCGGTGACCGCCCTCGCGGCGCGCTCTGCTGTCGCCCGGTCCTCGGCGGCCACGGCCTCTTGGTGGACCAGGGCCTCGCGCTCGGAGCGCGCCGCGGCCTCGGCAGCGAGCACCGCACGCTCGGCGAGGTTCCCCACCACCTCGAGCTGCTCGGTGTGGATGAGCCGATCGAGCGCCGGCTCCGGGCGAGAGCCCGGAGCAGTGCTCGACACCGCCAGGAGGCTGGCCGGAGCAAGCGGGGTGGTCGCCGCCGAAGGAACCGGGATGGCCTCGGTGGCTGCCCCCGAAGGAGCCGGGATGGTCGAGGTGACCGTGACCGTGACCGTGACCGTGACCGTGACCGTGGCCGTGGCCGCTGCTGCGGCACCCGTCGAGCCGGGCCCGGCCGAGCCGACAGGCGCGCCGCGGGCCCTGGCCCGGGCGCTCCCGGTGCCGAGGCCCGGCGCCCCGGCGAGCAGGAGCCACACCACGACCAGCGCTGCGCCGGCCCTCCTCGCGCTCCAGGGCTCCCCCCGGAGCGACCTCACCTGCAGGACCTCATGCGACCGGCGTCGCTCCGACGAGCGTCACCTCGCCGGCCGGTACCACTCCGCCGGCCGGTAACGATCCGGCGACCTCGGTCACTGCTACGACCTCGGTCACTGCTGCGACCTCGCAGGTGCCCCTGGCCGCCAGCCACCTCGACGAGCGAGGCCCCCACCACGTCGCGCTGCCTCCGGGCTCGCTCTCCTCACGGCACCCAGGGTGGCGGATCCACCTGCGCCGGTGGGATCGCTGCCCCCCCGCCGGCCCTCCCGCCTTCAGCGACCGAGAGCAGCAGCCGCCTCCGGGGCCACCGGCGCGGCGGCCTCCAAGATGGAGAGGATGGCGTCGGCCAGCGCCTTGGCCGAGTTGGCGTCGAGCTCGACGGCCAGCCGGGCGGCCGGACCGGCGGCGGGCGCGAGGAAGTCGATCGCCAGCGCGTGGTCGCTCGGGGCGCTCACCGGGTGGTCGAAGTAGACCATCGCCTCGCTGAGGCGCACCCAGCCCGGGGGCGGGCCGCCCGAGCCCGGGCCGGCGGGACCGGCACCCGGGCCGGCGGGACCGGCACCCGGGCCGGCGGGACCGGCACCCGGGCCGGCGGGACCGGCACCCGGGCCGGCGGCGCCGGGGCCAGCGGACGCACCGCCGCCGAGGCCCTTGCCGGCGCCAGCGATGGCGAACTTCTCCGTCGTGTAGGTGCACATTGCGCTCAGCCCCGCAGCGTCCGACCGTAGAACTGCCAGATGAGCTCCCAGCCTCCGTTGGCGGCCTCCACCCGGTAGGCGGGGCGGTCGACGGCGAAGAAGCCGTGGCCGGCCTCCTCGAAGGTGTGGAAGTCGTGCTCCTTGCCGAGCTCGCTCAGGCGCCGGTCGATCTCGGAGACATCGGCCGGCGAGGGGTGGGTGTCCTCGGCCCCGAACAGCCCGAGGACCGGGCAGGAGATCCCCCCCGCCTCGTCGATCACCGGGGTCATGTTGACCCCCATGCCCTGCGGCGGGGTGCCCACCACGAACGCGCCGTAGCAGACGACTGCCGCATCGAGCGGCAGGCGGCAGGCGGCGAGGAAGCTCTGGCGACCACCCGAGCAGTAGCCGATCGTCCCGACCCGACCGTTGGAGCTCGGCAGCCGGCGCAGCCAGGCGACCGCCGCCTCGGCGTCACCGACGAAGCGGTCGTCGGGCACCCCGCCGGCGGCCCGGCTGGCGGCGGCGGCGTCGTCGGGGCTCGCCCCGGGCGCCTCCCGGTAGTGCAGGTTGGGGCAGATCGCGTTGTAGCCGGCAGCTGCGAAGCGCCGGGTGATCTCCTTGGTCGCCCAGTCGTATCCGGGCATGTGGTGGATGACCACCACCCCGCCGAGCGGGCCGGGCTGGAGCGGACGGGAGCTGTAGGCCTCGATCTGGTCCCCGCCGTGGCCAACCAGGTTGACCGTCTCGGACAGCACTGCGTCGTACATGCGACCTCCTGGTCCGGCGCCACCTCGGCGCCTACCGCCTCATCCTCTCACTTCTGCGGGGGTGCTTCGCCAGGCGAACCAACCGCGGCGAGGTTGCGGGCGGTGTTGACCAGGCCGACGTGGGTGAATGCCTGGGGGAAGTTGCCGACCTGGCGCCCGTAGCGGGGGTCGTACTCCTCCGAGAGCAGGCCGAGGTCGCTCGACAGCCCGAGCAGGCGACCGAAGAGGTCGCGGGCATCCTGCTCCCGGCCGATGAGCGCCAGGCAGTCGGCCAGCCAGAAGCTGCAGGGGAGAAAGGCCCCCTCGCTCCCGGCGAGCCCGTCGACGCCGGAGTCGGCCTGGTAGCGGCGCACGAAGCCGTCGGCCAGCAGCTCGCGCTCCACCGCCTCCACCGTCGAGACCACCCGGGGGTCGTCTGGAGGGAGGAAGCCGACCAGGGGGAGCATGAGGATGCTGGCGTCGAGCGTGTCCCCGCCGTAGTACTGGGTGAAGGCGCCACGGCCCTCGTGCCAGCCCTTCTCCAGGACCTCGGCGTGCACCTCGTCGCGCGCTCTCCGCCACTGCTCGACCGGTCCGTCCTTGCCGTAGCGCTCCACCGCGCGCACCGCCCGGTCGAACGCCACCCAGGCCATCACCTTGGAGTGGGTGAAGTGCCGCCGGGGCCCGCGCACCTCCCAGATCCCGTCGTCGGGGTCCTTCCAGTGAGCGGCGACGTAGTCCATGAGCGCCCGCTGGAAGTCCCAGGCCACCGGCGGCTCGGCGATCCCGTGGCGGCGTGCCCGGTCGGTGGCGTCCATCAGCTCGCCGTAGACGTCGAGCTGGAACTGCTCCGAGGCGGCGTTGCCGACCCGGACCGGCCGCGAGCCCTCGTAGCCGGGCAGACCGGCGACCTCGAACTCGGTGAGCCGGCGCTCGCCCGCCGGCCCGTACATGATCTGCAGCTGGTCGGGGTCGCCGGCGGCGGCGCGCACCAACCAGGCCATCCAGTCCTCGGCCTCCTCCCGGCAGCCGGCCTCGACCAGGGCGTCGAGGGTCAGGCTGGCGTCGCGCACCCAGCAGTAGCGGTAGTCCCAGTTGCGCTCCCCACCGAGGTCCTCGGGCAGCGAGGTGGTCGCC
>JAKARG010000220.1 GCA_021819345.1 Actinomycetes bacterium
GGAGCAGGAGACTATAGGACCCGCGAGAAGGGATGTCCACTGGAGCAGACCAGGCCACGGGTGGTCGGCGCCCCGACGGAGATCGGGGGGTGAGCTGGTAGTCGGGCCCGGCGGAGATGCCGGCATTGCTACCGGTCGGCGTGAGCAGCGCTGGTGCCCGTTTTCCCAACCCCTGGAGACGCCCCTACGGTCGGGTCAGGCCCTGGCGCAGTGTGCGCAGCGGCCGCCGATGGCGAAGTGGCCCGGTTCGACCACGAACCCCGAGCTCGCCAGGGCGCCGTCGGCGAGGCTGGCGACGAGCTCGGGAGGGATCTCGACCGTGGCCGCGCACACGTCGCAGACGAAGTGGCCGTGCGCGCCGACCGCAGGCTGGTAGGTGGCGGGGCCGTGTCCGAAGTGGGTGTGGACCAGCACCCCCATGCGCTGGAGCTCCTCCAGGTTGCGGTAGATCGTCGAGAGGTGCACCTCCGGCAGGCGAGCCTGCACCAAGGCAGCGAGCTGCTCGGCGGTCCGGTGCTCGTCGGAGCCGAGGAGCACCTCGAGCAGCACCCGGCGGGTGCTCGTGATCCTCCCGCCCCCGGCGCGGATGAGGCCGAGGACATCTTCGACCCCGGGACCGCTCGCCGTCGAGGCCGCCGGAAGCTCCGTCCTCACGCTCGCGAGGCTACCGGGGGGCGCGCCCCGAACTGCACCGGCCAGCGGTCGTCAGGGCCGGGGGGCGAGCGCAATGTCCTCGGGCCGGACCGGGACCCGCTCGAGGGGGAGACCGGTTGCGGCCCGGATGGCGGCCACCACCGCCGGCCCCGAGGAGATCGCCGGAGGCTCGCCGACCCCCTTGGCCCCGTAGGGCGCGCCGGGCTCGGGCACCTCGACCAGGACCGCGTCGACGCCCGGCATGTCGAGGGTCGTCGGGATCAGGTAATCGGTGAACGAGGGGTTCCGCACCCGTCCCTGGTCCAAGACGATCTCCTCCATCACGGCCAGCCCGACCCCCTGGGCGATCCCTCCCTCGATCTGTCCGGTGACCTGCAGGGGGTTGAGCGCCTGCCCGACGTCCTGGCCGGTGGCGACCTGCACCACCCGGACGAGACCGAGCCCGGCGTCGACGTCGACCACTGCCCGGTGGGCGGCGAACATCACCGCCAGGTGGGCGTCGCCCTGCCCGTCGGCGTCGAGCGCTCGCGTCGGGCGGTGGTGGTACTCCTCCTCCCGCTCGATCGGCGGGTCGAGCAGGTCTACCCACCGCATCCGCTCCCCGGTGCCGCGGCGGCGAACCTCGCCGGGGGCGGGCCCGGTGACGACCTCGACCATCTCGACCGGGCAGGCCCAGGCGCTCGCCGCGCGGGCGGCGAGCTCGGAGCGGACCGCGGCGCAGGCCAGCTGGAGGGCACCACCGCTCATCCAGGTCTGGCGCGAGGCACTGCTCGACCCTGCGGAGCCGACCTCCGCAGTGCCGGCCGGCGACAGGACCACGCGCCCGACGCCGAGCTCCTCGCCGACGATCTGGCCCGCCAGGGTGACGAAGCCCTGGCCGACCTCGGCGGTGGCGACGACGACGGTGGCTACCGGGTCGCCGCCCGGGCCGACCTCCAGGCGCACGCGGGCGGTGGAGTAGTCGTCGAAGCCCTCCGAGTAGGCGACGTTCTTGATGCTCACTGCGAACCCGGTGCCCCGGGCGACGTCGTCGGGGTCGGCGGTGAGCCCCGCCCCGCCGGGACGGGCGATCGGTGGTCCGTCGGGAGCGGCATCGGGTGGCAGGGGCAGGGCGGCGGCCGCTTCGATCACCTCCCTCACCGGCACTGCGCCGGTGAGCACCTGGCCGGTGACGAGCCGGTCGGACTGGCGCAGGGCGTTGCGCAGCCGCAGCTGCACCGGGTCGACGCCGAGCGCAGCAGCGAGCTTGTCCATCTGGGCCTCGTGGCCGAAGCAGACCTGCACCGAGCCGAAGCCGCGCATCGCGCCGCACGGCGGGTTGTTGGTGCGAACCACGTAGCCGTCGATCACCGCGTTGTCCACCCGGTAGGGGCCGGGGGCGAAGCAGGCGGCGTTGGAGATCACCGCGTTGCTCGACGACAGGTAGGCGCCGCCGTCGAGCAGGATCCTCGCTTCGACCTTCACCAGGTCGCCCTCTGCGGTGGCGTGGTGGCGGTACCACATCCGGGCGGGGTGGCGGTGCACGTGGCCGAAGAAGGACTCGTCGCGCGCGTAGACCATCTTCACCGGTCGTCCCGTGCGTAGCGCCAGCATGCACAGGTGGATCTGCAAGCTGACGTCCTCCCGGCCGCCGAAGGCGCCGCCGACTCCTGCGAGGTGCAGGCGGACCAGCTCGACGGGCAACCCGAGGCTCGCGGCTACCTGGTCCCGGTCGACGTGCAACCACTGCGTCGCCACGTACAGCTCGACGCCGCCGTCGTCGCCCGGCACCGCCAGTCCCGACTCCGGACCGAGGAACGCCTGGTCCTGCATGCCCACCTCGTAGGATCCCTCGACCACCACCGCTGCGGTCGCCCCCGGGTCGCCGCGACGGATCGGCAGGTGGCGAAAGAGGTTGCCGTCGGGGTGGATCGGAGGGGAGTCGAGCGCAGTGGTGGGATCGACCAGCGGGGTGAGCGGCTCGTAGTCGACCACCACCGCCTCGGCCGCCGCCCTGGCGGTCTCGGGGTGGTCGGCGGCGACTGCCGCCACCGGCTCGCCGTGGTAGCGGACCACGTCGCGGGCGAAGACCGGCTGGTCGGGGACCTCGAGGCCGTAGGTCGCCCTGCCCGGCACGTCGGTTGCGGTCAGCACTGCCCGCACCCCCGGCAGGGCGAGGGCCGGCCGAGGGTCGATCGAGACGATCCGTGCCGCCGGGTGGGGGCTGCGCAGGGTGCGACCCCAGAGCATCCCGTCGATCCAGAGGTCCGAGGAGAAGGCGAATCGCCCTTCGGCCTTCGGCGTCCCGTCGGGGCGCAGCGCCCCTTCGCCGACCCGCGCCCCCGTGGTCCGTGCTCCCGTCGTCTGCGGCCCGCTGGTCCGCCGGGCCCCCACCTCGGGATCGTCGACGAGCGGACCGGGCGTCGAGGTCGTCACCGGGGGCCGTCCTCGTCGCCGGGTGCCCGCAACCCGCCCGGCACGCCCGCCCCTCGGCGCTCGGCCTGCACCGCCGAGACCGCCTCCAGGATCCGCCCGTAGCCGGTGCAGCGGCACAGGTTGCCCGAGAGGGCCTCCCGCACCTCGAGCTCGTCGGCCTCGGGCGAGCGGGCGAGCAGGTCGGTGATCGCGGCGAGGAAACCGGGGGTGCAGAACCCGCACTGCACTCCTCCGCCCGCGACCAGGGCTTCTTGGATGTCCTTGGCCGATCCCGTGGCGGTCAGGCCTTCGACGGTCGTCACCTCGGCGCCGGCGGCGTCGGCGCCGAGAACGCAGCAGGCACAGACGACCACCCCGTCGAGCAGCACCGAACAGGAGCCGCACTCGCCCTGCTCGCAGGCGTTCTTGGCGCCGGGCAGTCCGAGACGCTCGCGCAGCACGTAGAGGAGGCTCTCGCCGACCCACGCTCCCTCGACCGTACGGGTCCTGCCGTCGACCGAGAGCTGGTAGCCCTCCGCGACCGGCCACGGCACGCTCGTCGAGTCAGGCGGCATCGCGCAGGCACCTGTTGACGGCTCGTTCGCAGATCACCCGCACCGCTTGACGGCGGTATCGCGCGCTCGCCCGGTGGTCCCCGATGGGAGCCGACGCCTCGGCCGCCAGCTCGGCAAAGCGGGCGGCGGCGCCCGGAGGCGCCTCGACCCGCTCCCAGTCGATGGCCTCGCTCATCATCTCCTCGGCCCTTGCCACGCGAAGCGGGACCGGCGCCACGGAACCGAGGGCGCAGCGCAGCTCACGGCGATCACGGTCGAGCACCACCGCGGCAGAGGCGATGGCGATCACCATCGCGTTGCGGGTCCCGACCTTCAAGAACTGCTGCGCGCCCCGGACCCTGCGGACCTCGATCTTCGTGATCAGCTCGCCGGGCCGCATGGAGGTCTGCTTGACGCCGGTGACCAACTCCCCGACGGTCAGCACCCGCTCCCCGGCGGGGCCCCGGAGGGTGACCTCGGCGCCGAGCGCGGCGAGCACCGGCAGGGTGTCGCCCGCCGGGCTGGCGGTCGCCAGGTTGCCGCCGAGCGTGCCGGCGTTGCGAATCTGGGGAGATCCCACGCTGCGAGCGGCCGCGGCGAGGGCCGGGACCACCTCGGCGATCCGGCCCGACAGCTCGGCGTAGGTGACGCCGGCTCCGAGGCTCACCGTCTCGCCACGGACCGCCCGTTCCCTCAGTTCTGCCACCCGCCGGAGGGCAACGACCGCCGCCGGTCGGCGGTGGCCGAAGTTCACCTCCACGCAGAAGTCGGTACCGCCGGCGAGCAGCTGGGCGCCCGGCTCTGCGGAGAGGGCTTCGACGGCTTCGTCCACTGTCACCGGCCGTGCGATCCGCACCACCCACCTCCGTCCCGGCCCTCGAGCGAGCCGCCCGATCTTCGTCCAGGCCTGAACACTCTGTCAACGCGTAGAGTCGAAGATTGTATGAACTGTTCGCGCGGGCTGGTGGCCGGTGGGGCTCCGTGCGACCCCGCAGCGTCGGTCACCGCCCCAGTGGGCGAGTCCGCGGCGGTCCAGTCCGCAGGAGGCCACTCCGCGGGAGACCAGCTCGCAAGTGGCGAAGACGTGGCGGGCCAGGTCGATCTCGGGCCCCGGTTGGCGGCGCTACCCAAGGTCGAGCTGCACGTCCACCTGGAGGGCAGTTTCACCGTCGAGCGGATCGTCGAGCTGGCGGAGCGCGCCGGCGAGGCGCTGCCGGTGGAGCCCGAGCGGCTGCTCGGAGTCGGCTCCCTCGCCGAGCTGCTCGCCCGTCTCGACTGGTGGTGCGGGCTGGTCCGCAGTCCCGAGGCGGCCGAGGCCCAGGCCGAGGCCCTGGCGACCCGGCTCGGCGACGACGGGGTGGTCCATGCAGAGGTGATCGTCAACCCGACGCACTGGAGCGGGCTGCCCCGGGAGGTGCTGTTCGAGGCGGTGTCCGCCGGCTTCGCCCGGGCGGCCGGGAGGGGAGCCTGCGACTGCTACCTGCTCGCGTCGCTGCTGCGCTCCCAGTCCGGGGAGGAGGCGCTCGACCTGGTCAGGGAGCTGGAGAGGCGCTCGCCGGCCCGCCTCGTCGGGTTGTCGATCGACGGGGACGAGCGGGCCTCGGGGGCTACCGGGGAGCGCTTCGCCCCGGCGTTCGCCCTCGCCGGGGCCATCGGTCTCGGGCGGACCGCCCACGCCGGGGAGTCCTCCGGGCCCGAGGGGGTCGTCTCGGCGCTGGACGACCTCGGGGTCAGCCGGGTGGACCACGGGATCCGGGCCGTGGAGGACCCGGAGGTGCTGCGACGGGTGGTCGACGAGGGTACGACCCTCGACGTCTGCTTGACATCGAACCTTGCCCTGCTCTACCCCGATCTGGACTCCCACCCGATCCGGCGCCTGGTCGACGCCGGGGCGGTGGTGACCATCAACACCGACGACCCCGCCACCCTCGGGGTGAGCCTGAGCGGGGAGCTTGGCCTCGCTGCCCGCCACTGCGGGTGGGGACTGGCCGAGGTGGTGTCGGTCATCGACGCCGCCGTCGACGCGAGCTTCGCGGGTGGGGCCCGCAAGGCCCAGCTGCGCTCCTCGCTGCGCGAGGCCGCTCGTGCGCCGCTCCCGGTCGCTCCCCGGGCCCACCCCGGCGGGAGATCGG
>JAKARG010000221.1 GCA_021819345.1 Actinomycetes bacterium
ACAGTGGTCAGGATCAGCCCGAGTGGCCCGACCCGGGTGGTCCAGCGCAGCCGGGAGGCAACCCTGCCATCGGGGTCGGTGTCGGTGCCAGAGCACGTGTCGTTCCCGACCTCCGGCGGAGAGACCGCGTGGGCATGGTTCTACCGGCCGACCAACGTCGACTTCGAGCCACCGGTGGGCGAGCGACCCCCGCTCGTGGTCCAGGTGCACGGTGGGCCGACCTCGGCGGCGAGCAGCTCGTTCGACCTCGGCGTGCAGTACTGGACGACACGGGGCTTCGCCCTGGCCGACGTCGACTACCGGGGGAGCAGCGGTTACGGCACCGCCTACCGCAACCGCTTGAAGGGTGACTGGGGAGTCTGTGACGTGCAGGACGTCGCCGCCTGCGCCGTCGCGTTGGCCGGCGCGGGCGAGGTGGACGGGGAGCGCTGCGTGATCCGCGGCGGGAGCGCGGGTGGCTACACCACCCTTGCAGCCCTCGCCTTCACCGACGCCTTCGCTGCGGGAGCCAGCCACTCCGGCGTCGCCGACCTCGCGGCGCTCGCCTGCGACACGCACAAGTTCGAGTCCCACTACCTCGACGGCCTGATAGGGCCCTGGCCGGAGGCGGAAGCCACCTACCGGTCACGCTCAGCGCTCGAGCACCTGGACCGCTTCGGCTCCCCGCTGATCCTCTTCCAGGGCCTGGAGGACAAGGTGGTGCCACCGGCGCAGTCGGAGGCGATCTTCGAAGCCCTGAAGGCCAACGGCGTCCCGGTCGCCTACCTCGCCTTTCCGGGTGAGCAGCACGGCTTTCGGCGGGCGGAGACCATCGTCGCCGTGGCCCGAGCCGAGATGGGCTTCTTCGGGATGGTCCTCGGCTTCGAGCCCGACGGTGGCTCCCCACCCGTGCTGGAGCACGCCGACGCCCTCCTCGGAGGTGGTCCGCACCGGCACTGACCGCAGCCAGCGCCGCCCCCTCCGGCTCCTCCGACCAGGGCCCCCGACCAGGAGCCCCTCTGGGTCGGGTCCGAGTGGTCCGAGCGGAGCGACCCGGGCGGAACAATCGGGCCAGCTCGTCAGGTCGGCGGGCGAACCCACGAGGGGGGTCGTCTCTGCTGGAAGGCCGCCCGCCCCTCGGCGGACTCCTCCCCGGCGAACAGCGCTGCCGACAGCGCAGACATCTCGGAGAGGGCGGCATCCCGGGCCGCCCTGTCCGAGCCGAGGACCAACGCCTTGGTGGCGGCCAGCGCGCGCGGTCCACCGGCCTTCAGCTGGTCGACCACCTGCGCCACCGCATCGTCGAGCTGCTCGGTGGGCACGGCTCGGGAGATCAGGCCGAGCTGTGCGGCACGGCTGGCGCTGATCCGCTCACCGGTGAGCATGAGCTGGAGGGCGTCGCCGCGACGGAGCTTGGGCAGGCACACGACCGAGATGATCGCCGGCGCCACACCCAGACGGACCTCGCTGAAGCCGAGGAGCACGTCCTCGCCGGCAACCGACAGGTCGCAAGCAGCGGCGAGGCCCAGTCCCCCGCCGAGACAGGGTCCGGCGATGCGCGCAACGACCGGGAGCGGGAGGTCCTGGATCGCTGAGAGGACCGCCGGCAGGTCCGCACGACCCGGTTGCGAGCCCGGCTTCGAGCCCGGGAGACCGTCGGCTCCCGGGCCGACGGGCGCCCGGCCCTGCCTGAGGTCCGCGCCGGCGCAGAACACCGGACCGTCGTGGCTCAGCACCACGACCCGCACGGAGGGGTCGCTGCTGGCCCGCTCGAGGCCGGCGAGCAGGCCGACCAGCAGCTCCTCGGTTAGGGCGTTGCGGGTCGCCACCTGGGCCATCGTCAGGGTGGCAACCCCCGACTCGCTCGTGTAGCGGACCGCCTCCCCTGGATCGCCATCCTCCGTGCTGTGGGCGCTCTCGGACGTCATCGCGCCGCAGTCCGGCTTCCAGGGCTCAGCGTGCCACCCATCGACTCCACTCCACCAGCTTGCCCGGCGGTGCCCTCCGACTGCTCGGAGATCCGGCCCGTAGCTCCCGACGAGCGTGCCAGCGCCGTATCCCTGGTGGTCGCCTCGCACCGCTCCCTCGCCGGGCTCGCGCTCGACCTCGCCGCTCCGGTGGAGGAGACGGACCCGGGATCGAAAGGCGTCTCTGGGGGAACCGGAACCTGACCATCTGCTGAACTGATGATGAAGATCTGCCTAAACTGCTGGACCGATGGGCCCCTGTGTGGCAAACTGACTGCAGGTCGGGTCGACGGTATCCCCCCCACCTCCCCGACCGAAACCGAAGGGCCCGGCACTCCCCCCCCGCCGGGCCCTTCGTCGCGACCGGGCTTCGGCAATGGACGGGCTCCGGCACCCAATGGCGGACCAAGGCCCATGCGGCAACTATGGTCGCAGCCGTGTGGGTCCCGGCTCCCTCCGGCCGCCAAGTCCTCCTGGCCCACGGAGACCAGCGCGCCGTGGTGGTCGAGGTCGGAGGCGGTCTGCGCACCTACGAGGTCGGCGGGACGCCAGTCCTCGACGGCTACGGCGAGGACGAGAGATGCGACGCCAGTCGGGGCCAGCCCCTCCTACCCTGGCCCAACCGGGTCGACGGTGGTCTCTACGAGCTCGACGGGCAGACCATGGCCCTGGCCTTGAGCGAGCCGGAGCGCGGCAACGCCATCCACGGGCTCACCCGCTGGTGCTCCTGGGAGGTCCTGCAGGCGAGCACTGCGCGGGCCCTCCTCGGCCATGTCCTGCGTCCCCAGCAGGGCTGGGCCTGGACCCTGGAGCTGCGGATCGACTACCGCCTCGGAGACACCGGGCTCGACGTCTCCTTGCAGGCGCGCAACCGGAGCGCCAGCCGGGCGCCGTTCGGAGCCGGCTTCCACCCCTACCTCGCCGCTCCCACCGGCCGGGTCGACGACCTCGAGGTCCTGGTCCCCGCCGCTACCCGCTACGTGGCCGACGAGCGTGGCCTGCCGGTGGGGACCGAGAGCGTCGCCGGGACCGAGCTCGACCTCCGCGCTCCCACACTGCTCGGAGACCGTCGGATCGACACGGCGTTCACCGACTTGGGACGCGACGCGCAAGGAGAAGCGGTGGTAGAGGTCTCCGACCCGCGCTCGGGGGGCTCGGTCCAGGTACGACTGGGCCCGGCGTGGACCCACGTGATGGTCTTCACCGGTGACACCATCGGCGAACGCGCCCGGCGCGGCCTCGCAGTCGAGCCGATGAGCTGCCCGGCCAACGCCCTGCGAAGCGGCGTCGGCCTCGTGCTCCTCGAGCCCGACGAGATCTGGGAGGGGACCTGGTCGATAACCCCTGGGTGGCTGTGAGCCAGGGCACCCGAGGGGTCGCCGGCCCGGGAGGGCCGCAGATCGACCTCGCCGGCCCGGGAAGGTCCCAGACCGAGCTCTCCGGCCCGGGACGGCCCCAGACCCTGGGCGTCGTCCAGCGCTATCGCCGGCGGCGGTCGGATGGGCCGCCCGGCCTCAGTCCCCGTCGCCTGCGGTGGTCATCCGGTCCTTGATTGAGTCGACCACGCTCGGATCGAGCAGGGTGGTCACATCCCCGAGCTGACGGTTGTCGGCGACGTCGCGGAGCAGCCGGCGCATGATCTTGCCGCTGCGGGTCTTGGGCAGCTCGGGGGTGAGGAGGATCTGGCGTGGCTTGGCGATCGGGCCGATCTCGCGCGCCACGTGCTCGCGTAGCTCGACCACCAACCGAGCACCCGACTCGGAGTCCTCGGCAACCCCTCCCCTGACCGTGACGAAGGCGACGATCGCCTGACCGGTGGTCGGGTCGTCGGCACCGACCACCGCGGCCTCGGCCACGCCCGGGTGCCCCACGAGGGCATGCTCGATCTCGGTGGTCGAGATCCGGTGCCCCGAGACGTTCATCACGTCGTCGACCCGGCCGAGGAGCCAGATGTCGCCGTCGTCGTCGAGCTTGGCCCCGTCGCCGGCGAAGTAGCAGCCCGGGAAGCGCGACCAATAGGTGTCCCGGTAGCGCTCGGGGTCACCCCAGATGCCCCGCAGCATCCCCGGCCACGGCTCGGTGACCACGAGGTACCCGGCGCCTCCGGCGCCGACCGGCGTGCCGTCCTCGCCGACCACGGCAGCGGAGATCCCCGGGAAGGGCACCATCGCCGCACCCGGCTTGGTGGCGGTGACCCCCGGCAGTGGGGTGAGCATGATCCCCCCGGTCTCGGTCTGCCACCACGTGTCGACCACCGGGCAGCGATCCCCGCCGACGTGGTGGCGGTACCACATCCACGCCTCGGGGTTGATCGGCTCGCCGACCGACCCGAGGAGCCGCAGGCTGGAGAGGTCGTGGCCCTCGAGCAGCCCTGCCCCCCACTTCATGAAGGTGCGGATCGTCGTCGGAGCGGTGTAGAGGATGCTGACCCCGTAGCGCTCGACGATCTGCCACCAGCGGTCCCGGCTCGGCGTGTCGGGAGTCCCCTCGTAGAGGACCGAGGTGGTGGCGTTGGCGAGCGGCCCGTAGACGATGTAGCTGTGACCGGTGACCCAGCCGATGTCGGCGGCGGTCCAGTAGACGTCGCTCTCCGCCTCCAGGTCGAAGACCAGCCGGTGGGTGGTGGCAACGTGGGTGAGGTAGCCACCGCTCGTGTGGAGGATCCCCTTCGGCTTGGCGGTGGTGCCGCTCGTGTACATGATGTACAGCGGGTGCTCGGCATCGAACATCTCCGGGGTGTGCGACGCCGGCTGGCGGTCGACGATGTCGTGCCACCACACGTCACGACCCTCGACCCAGCCGACCTCGGCGCCCGTGCGGCGTACCACGAGCACCTTCCGGACCCCGGGGCAGTCGGCAAGCGCCAGGTCGACCGCCGGCTTGAGCGCCGAGGGTGCGCCGCGGCGGTAACCGCCGTCGGCGGTGACGACCGTGCGGGCGTCGCAGTCCTGCACCCGTCCCCGGAGCGCATCGGCCGAGAAGCCGCCGAAGACCACCGTGTGGGGGGCGCCCAGCCGGGCGCAGGCCAGCATGGCGAAGACCGTCTCGGGGATCATCGGCATGTAGATCGCGACGGTCTCGCCGGCTCTCACGCCGAGCTCGCTCAGCGCGTTGGCCGCCCGGCAGACCTCTTGGTGCAGCTCTGCGTAGGTGATGGTGCGGGTGTCGCCCGGCTCGCCCTCCCAGAAGAAGGCGACCCGGTCGCCGAGACCGGCCTCAACGTGACGGTCCACGCAGTTGACCGAGACGTTGAGCTCACCCCCGACGAACCACTTGGCCAGGGGCAGCTCCCATTCGAGCGCCCGGTCCCAGGGTCGAGCCCAGGTCAGCTGGCGCGCCTGCTCCTCCCACCAGGAGATCCGGTCGGCCGCCGCCTCGGCGTAGACCTCGGGGCCGGCTTTGGCCCGCTCCGCGAAGGCCTCGGGGGGGGGAAAGCGACGCGACTCGTGGAGCAGCGCAGCGAGCGCGTCCGGGGGCCCCGGCATCACGCCACTCCCTTGGAGCAGGTGCCCTCGTCACCGCGACTGGAGCTCCCGGACGACAGCACGGTATCGGTCACCTCCGGATCGGGGGCCCGGCCAGAGGCGCCAAGCCGAGGCCCAACTCTCCATGAGCCTACAGGTGCCCGCCGGGGCGGGTCGGCCCGCCGCCGCAGCGGTTCGCCGGCTCGGCTAACATGACCGGAGAGGGCAAGACAAATCAGGTTGATGTGATTTCCCTCCCGGCTCGAAGTCCGAGCCAAGGCCGCGACTCGTGACCCAGGGTCGACTCCGGCCAGGAAAGGA
>JAKARG010000222.1 GCA_021819345.1 Actinomycetes bacterium
CGCCGAACAACGAGCAGCCGCCCTCGAGAAGGCGGCCGCCGCCCGCCGGGTCCGCGCCGAGCTGAAGGAGAAGCTCAAGATGGGCTCCCTCAGCCTCCGGGAGCTGCTCGAAGAGGGGAGCAAGGACGAGGTCATCGGCAAGATGAAGGTGCTCTCCGTGCTCGAGTCCTTGCCCGGCCTCGGCAAGGTGAAGGCCCGCCGGCTGATGGACGAGGTCGGCATCAGCGACACCCGCCGCCTGCAGGGTCTGGGCGACCAGCAGCGCAAGAGGCTCTTCGAGAAGCTCGGCTGAGCGCCGCCGTCCGCGCTCGGTGATCTTCGTCGTCGCCGGTCCCGGTGGGGTCGGGAAGGGCACCGTCGTCTCCCGGCTGCTCGAGATCGAACCGGGGCTCCGTCTGTCCCGGTCCTGGACGACCCGCTCCCGGCGCGAAGGGGAGCCCCCCGACGCCTACAGCTTCGTCGACCGGGAGAGCTTCGTGGCCCACCGCGACGCCGGCGGGTTCTTGGAGTGGACCGAGTTCCCCGGCAACGGGCACCTCTACGGGACCCCCCGCCTCGAAGAGGACGCCCCCGGCGACGTGGTCCTCGAGATCGAGCTCGACGGTGCCCGCCAGGTGCGCGCCGCCCACCCCGACGCGGTGGTGGTGCTCGTCGTCGCACCCTCCGCCGCCGAGCAGGAGGCCCGGCTCCGGGCCCGCGGCGACGACGAGGCGAGCGTGGCGCGAAGGGTGGCGGTCGGGCGCGAGGAAGAGGCCGCCGGCCGCCTGCTCGCCGACCACGTGGTGGTCAACGACGACCTGGAGCGGGCGGCGAGGGAGCTGGCCGGTATAGTCGAGGCCCACCGCTCGAGCACCGGGGCCGGCGGTCCCGGGACACTCGGAGCACCCCGCCACCGAGCCACCCCGGCGGCGGACCCCGCCGGGGAAGAGCCCCAGGCGCCGGACGCGCCAGCCAGGAGGACGAGCTGATGGCCGAACGCCCACCCACGATGATGGACCCGCCGGTCGAGGCCCTGCTAGCCCGGGTCGACTCGAAGTTCACCCTCGTGAGCCTCGCGGCGATGCGCGGTAGGCAGGTGAACTCGTACTTCAACCAGCTCGGCGGCGACCTCGGCAGCATCGTGCCCCCCCAGGTCGCGTCCGTGTCGCGCAAGCCGCTGTCGATCGCGCTCGAGGAGATCGCCTCCGACAAGATCACCTACCACCGCTCCGAGGCGGAGGGGGCGGAGGAGACCGACGCCGGCGAAGCGGACGCCGCCGGATCGGGCACCGGCGCCGGGGCCGAGGAGTAGCCGTGCCCGGGCCGGCGCCCGCCGGCCGCCACGTCGTGCTCGGGGTATGCGGCGGGATCGCCGCGTACAAGGCGGTCGAGGTGTGCCGGCGCCTGGTGGACGCCGGGGCCTTCGTGACCCCGGTGCTCACCTCCGGGGCCACCCGCTTCGTCGGGGCCCTCAGCTTCTCGGCGCTCGCCAGCGAGCCGGCGCGCACCTCGCTCTGGGACGGCCCCGAGCCGGTGCCCCACACCCACCTCGGCCAGAGGGCCGACCTGGTGGTAGTGGCTCCGGCCACCGCCAGGCTCCTCGGCGCCTACGCCGCCGGGATCTCCTCGGACCTGCTCACCGCCACCCTGCTCGCCACCCGCGCTCCGGTGCTCGTCTGCCCGGCGATGCACACCGAGATGTGGGAGCACCCTGCGGTCGCCGACAACGTGGCGCGCCTGCGCGCCCGGGGGGTGAGCGTGCTGGAGCCGGTCGAGGGTCGCCTCGCCGGGGGGGACACCGGCCGCGGGCGGCTCGCCGAGCCGGCCGACATCGTCGCTGCGGCGCAGGCGATCCTCGCCGAGCGGACCCACCTCGCCGGAGTGAGGGCGCTCGTGACCGCCGGCGGCACGAGGGAGCCCCTCGACGCCGTGCGCTTCCTCGGCAACCGCTCCTCGGGCCGCCAGGGTCACGCCCTGGCCGCCGAGCTCGCCGCCCGGGGCGCGAGCGTCACGCTGGTCACCGCCGCCGAGCTCGGCCCGCCCGCGGGGGTCGAGGTGGTCGCGGTCGAGACCGCCGAGGAGATGCGGGCGGCGGCTCTCGCGGCGAGCCTCGACGCCGACCTGGTCGTGATGGCCGCGGCGGTCGCCGACTTCCGCCCGCGGCCGATCAGCGACGGCAAGTGGAAGAAGGCCGACGGCCTGCCCTCGCTCGCCCTGGAGCCCACCCCCGACATCCTGGCCGAGCTCGGCTCCCGGCGCCGTAGCGGCCAAGTGCTCGTCGGCTTCGCTGCCGAGACCGTCTCGGGTCCCGCCCTCGTCGCCGCGGCGGCTGCCAAGCTCGCCGCCAAGCGCCTCGACCTGGTGGTCGCCAACGACGTCGCCTCGCCCGGAGCCGGCTTCGGCCACCAGACCAACGCCGTGGTGGTCGTAGGGCCCGCAGGCGTGGTCGCCGAGACCGGGGTGATCGACAAGGCAGCGGTCGCCCGGGTCGTGGTCGACGCCGCCGCCTCGGTGCTCGCCGGCCGCCGTGGCACCGTGGCCCCCCTTTCCCCCAGCCTGCAGGAGCAGCCGTGAACCGTTGGACCTTCACCTCCGAGTCGGTGACCGAGGGGCATCCCGACAAGGTCGCCGACCAGATATCCGACGCAGTGCTCGACGCGATCCTCGCCGAGGACCCCCTCGCCCGGGTCGCCTGCGAGACCCTCCTCACCACCGGCCTGGTGGTGGTCGCCGGAGAGATCACGACCACCGCGTACGTCGAGATCCCGGCCCTGGTGAGGGAGGTGGTCAGCGGGATCGGCTACACCAGCTCGGAGATGGGCTTCGACGGGCGTACCTGCGGGGTGTCGATCAGCATCGGCTCGCAGTCCCCCGACATCGCCCGGGGCGTCGACCACGCCTGGGAGGTCCGCTCGGGTACCGCAGGCGAGCGCGACCTCTTCGACGCCCAGGGTGCGGGCGACCAGGGGATGATGTTCGGCTACGCCTGCGACGAGACCGACGACTTGATGCCGACGCCCATCTGGCTCGCCCATCACCTGTCCCGGCGCTTGGCGGAGGTCCGCAAGGACGGCACCCTGCCCTACCTGCGTCCCGACGGCAAGACCCAGGTGAGCTTCGACTACGAGGACGGGAGGCCGGTCCGGCTGAAGACCGTCCTCGTGTCCACCCAGCACACCCCGACGGTCGACATCGACACCCTCCTCGCCCCGGACATAGCCGACCACGTGATCCGCCCGGTCGTGGCCGCGCGTTGGGGGGAGGCCTCCGACTACGAGGTGCTGGTCAACCCGACCGGGCGCTTCGAGATGGGGGGGCCCCACGCGGATGCCGGACTCACCGGGCGCAAGATCATCGTGGACACCTACGGGGGGGCGGCGCGCCACGGCGGCGGGGCGTTCTCCGGGAAGGACCCGTCCAAGGTGGACCGCTCCGGGGCCTACGCGGCGCGCTGGGTGGCCAAGCACGTGGTCGCCTCCGGAGCCGCCCGCCGCTGCGAGATCCAGGTGGCCTACGCGATCGGGGTCGCCCGGCCGGTGTCGATCATGGTGGAGACCTTCGGCACCGAGGCCGTCGCCCCCGAGGCGATCGAGAAGGCCGTCGGGGAGGTCTTCGACCTGCGGCCCGCAGCGATCATCGCCGACCTGGACCTGCGCCGCCCGATCTACCAGCGCACTGCGGCCTACGGCCACTTCGGCCGGGATAGCGAGGGCTTCACCTGGGAGCAGCTCTCCCGCCTCGCCGACTTCCGGGCCGCGGTCGGAGCGCCGTAGCCACCGGGGGCGCCACGGGCGCGCCACGCCGGCGGGTCGCGCCCGCCCGGGCACCGGCGGCGGGTGACCGGGTCGTAGGAGTGCTGCCGGCGGTTGCCGGGCTCGACCGGGTCTTCGACTACCTGGTGGAGCCGGTCGGCTCGGATGCGGTCAGGGTGGGCACCGTCGTGCGCGTCGACCTCTCCGGGAGGCGGGTCGGCGGGTGGGTGGTGCGCGACTCGCCGTGGGACCCCTCGGGTCCGGGTGGCCCCGGCGGCGAGCCCGCCAGGCGTGCGCTGCGCCCGCTCGCCCACGTGAGCGGATGGGGGCCCGAGCCGGAGCTGGTCGGCCTCGCCGGCTGGGCCGCGTGGCGCTGGGCCGGACGGCGGGCTCAGCTGCTCTCGACGGCCAGCGCGGAGCGAGCCGTGGTGCGGCTGCCCCCCGCCCAGCTCCGAGCACCGGCTGCCCCGACCGGGCCGCCCGAGCTGCTCGAAGCGCTCGCCGACGCGCTCGGGAGCTCGCCGGGCATCCTCGCGCTCCCCCCGGTCGGGGACCCGACCCTCGTAGTGGCCGCGGTCGCCCAGCGGGGGCCGACCCTGGTGGTGGTGCCATCCGCGGCGCGCGCCGCCGTGCTCGCCGGGCGTCTCCGCCGGGCCGGGGCGGGTGTCGCCCTCCTGCCCGAGCAGTGGGACGCCGCCCGGGCCGGGGCTGCGGTCGTCGTCGGCACCCGCTCGGCGGCCTGGGCCCCCTGCCCGGGGCTCGCCGCGGTGGTGGTCCTCGACGCCCACGAGGAGACCCTCGTCCAAGAGCAGGCACCGACTTGGTGGGCGAGCGTGGTGGCCGCGGAGCGGGCTCGTCGGGCAGGGGTCCCCTGCTTGTTGGTGACCCCGGTGCCGACTCTCGACCTGCGGGCCCTCTGCGGCCCGCCGGTGCGGCTCTCGCAGCCCGCCGAGCGCTCGGGGTGGGCACCTCTCGACCTGGTCGACCGCCGCGGCGACGACCCGCGACTCGGTCTGTGGTCCGAGCGCCTGGCGCGCGCAGTGCGCGACGAGGCGCGGGTGGTCTGCGTGCTCAACCGCACGGGCCGGGCGAGCCTCCTCGCCTGCGGCGCGTGCCGAGCGGTGGCGCGCTGCGAGACCTGCGGTGGTGCCGTCGTCCAACCGGCCGCCGAGGACGAGGTCGGCGCGCTCGTCTGCCGGCGCTGCGGGACCCGCCGGCCCCCGGTGTGCCAGGAGTGCCACTCGACCCGGCTGCGGCGCCTGCGCCCGGGGGTGGCACGCGCCGCCGAGGAGCTCGCCGCCCTAGCCGGTCGGCCGGTCGGGGAGGTCACCGCCGCCGGGGCCACCGAAGCGGGGGCGCCGGTCCTGATCGGCACCGAGGCGGTGCTGCACCGAGCGGAGCTGGTCGGGGCGGTCGACCTGGTCGCCTTCTTGGACTTCGACCAGGAGCTGCTCGCCCCCCGCCTCAGGGCCGGAGAGGAGGCCCTCGCCCTCCTCGCCCGGGCCTCCCGGCTGGTCCGTCCAGCTGCTCGTGGTGCCCGTCGCGGCCGGCTGCTGGTCCAGACCCGGCTCCCCGACCACGAGGTGATCGCCTCGGCCCGCCGGGGCGACCCGGGGCTGCTGGCCGAGGCCGAGGAGCCGACCCGCCGGGCCCTGCGCCTGCCTCCACACTCCGCCCTGGCGGTGCTGAGCGGGCAGGGTGCCGAGGACTTCGGCAAGGCGGTGGCCGGCGTTGGCGCCGGCGAGTGGGGGGCTGTGGTCGCTGGGGCCGGGGCTCAGGGGGCCGGGGCTCACGGGGCCGGGGCTCACAGCGGGATCGAGCTCCTGGCTCCGGGGGAAGAGCGTTTCGTGCTGCGAGCCCGCAGTGCCGAGGAGCTCTGCGATGCGCTGGCGAAGGCACCCCGACCGGTGGGACGCCTGCGCGTCGAGGTGGACCCGGCGAGGATCTAGGAGCCCCTCGGAGCCAGTTCCGACACCGACACCGACACCAGA
>JAKARG010000002.1 GCA_021819345.1 Actinomycetes bacterium
GCCGAGCGGGTCCTCGACCTCGGTACCGAGCGGGCCGATCACGAAGCTCCCTCGCCGCAGGTCCACCAGCTCGTAGCTCCAGGTCCTCGCCTCGCCCGGTCCGAGCGGGGCGAGGAGCTTGCGGGCACCGCCACCGCCACCGGCGCCGGCACCTGTTATGGGGTCATGGAGCGACAGCACCGGGGTGCGCCGCCTGCCGGCGTTCTCGACCTGCAGCTCGACGACGTTGCGCTTGCCCGGTGCCGGCTGGGGAGGGTGCAGGTGTCGCCGCACCTCGAGGTGGTAGCCCTGGTGGGCGGTCCAGGCCCAGGCGGCGAGTACCGCGACCGCTGCGGCTGCCGCCAGCCCGTCCAGCTCGGCCACGCCGAGCAGAAGGCCGGCCAGGGCGGCCAGGGCGCCCGCCCCGAGCAGGGCCCAGCCACGGGCGGTGGGGGCGCAGCGCTGGGCTCGGATCCGGGCGAGGATCCCTTCGGCGCTCACCGGTCGGTCGCTCGTCGTCGGGAGCCGCGCGCCGACGAGCCGGCGCGCCCGGCGCGTTCGGGGCCCGGGGTCGGCCGGCGCCTGCAGCTGGTCACCGACGCGAAGCCGGCACGGGCACCCGCCGCAGGACCTCGGCGACCACCTCCGAGGGGGTGGTGGAGTCGAGCTCGGCGCCGGCACCGAGCACCAGGCGGTGGGCCAGAACCGGGTCGGCGACCTCCCGGATGTCGTCTGGGACCACGAAGTTGCGCCCGTTGGCTGCGGCGAGGGTCTTCGCCGCGGTGTGCAGCGCGATCGTGGCGCGCGGCGACATGCCGAGCTCGACCGAGGGGTGCTCCCGGGTGGTGGCCGCGATGTCGACCAGGTAGCCGCGAAGCGGCGGGGCGACGTAGACCGAGGCGGCGAGGTCGGAGAGGAAGTCGAGGTCCGAGGCATCGGCGACCGGGTCGAGATCCTCGACGGAGACCTGCCCGTGCGACTCGAGCATGGTGATCTCCGCCGACCTGTCGGGGTAGCCCATCGTGAGGCGAAGCAGGAAGCGGTCGACCTGGCTCTCGGGCAACGGGTAGGTGCCCTCGTGCTCCGCCGGGTTCTGGGTGGCGATCACGAGGAACGGGCTCGGGAGGCGGTGGGTCAGGCCGTCGACGGTGACCTGGCGCTCCTCCATCGCCTCGAGCAGGGCGCTCTGGGTCTTCGGCGAGGCCCGGTTGATCTCGTCGCCGAGGAGGATGTTGGTGAAGACCGCTCCCGGCCGGAAGCGGAAGGTGGCGCTGTCCCGGTCGAACACCGCCGATCCGGTCACGTCCGAGGGCAGGAGGTCCGGGGTGAACTGGACCCGCTGCCAGTCCAGGCGCACCGAGCGGGCGAGGGCCTTGGCCAGGCTCGTCTTGCCGACCCCGGGGACGTCCTCGACCAGGAGGTGCCCCCGGGAGACGAGGCAGAGCAGTGCGAGCCGGACGGCGGTCTCCTTGCCGTGCAGGAGCCGGCTCACGTTGCCGACGATCGCTTCGAAGAGGTCGACGAACCTCTCGACGCCCTCCACCCCGGTCTCGGTCAAGTCCCGAGTCGCCACGCACTTCCTCCCTGTCGGACGGCCAGCGCGATCCGTGGCTCGCGGCCCCGAGCGTACCGCCGGAGCCAGCAGGATCGCCCGAGCGCCGGGCGAGGGCGCCGCTGCGGGTAGCGTCATGGCTCGTGAGTGGTCGCCCGCAGGTGCTGGCGTTCGACATCGGCGCGACCAAGCTTGCCGCGGCGGTGGTGACCGGCGACGGGAGCCTGACCTGGCGTGGCGAGGTCCCCACTCCTCGCACGGCTGAACCCGAGGTGGTGTGGTCGGCGCTCGCCGGTCTGGTGGGACGCGCTCCGAGTGGTCCCGGCCTCTGCGGGGTGGGGAGCGCAGCGCCGATGGACTCCGGCTCCGGGACGGTCTCGCCGCTCAACATCCCGGCATGGCGCGGATTCCCGCTGCGGTCCCGTCTCGCCGCACTGAGCCGCTTGCCGACCTGGGTAGAGGGTGACGCCAAGGCGCTCGCCCTGGGCGAAGGCGTCTTCGGCGCTGCGCTCGGGCGCCGCGACTACTTGTCGATGGTCGTGTCGAGCGGCGTGGGTGGAGGGATCGTCCTCGACGGCCGGCTGCTCGCCGGGAAGGCCGGCAATGCCGGCCACATCGGCCACGTGATCGTCGTGCCGGAAGGACGAGAGTGCGCATGCGGGGCACGTGGCTGCCTGGAGGCGGAGGCCAGTGGCCTGTCCATCGCTGCGGTCACCGGCCGGCCGGCGGCGCAGGCCCGGCCGGAGACCGTCGAGCGGGTCGGGACCCTCGTCGGCCGGGCCGTGGCGAGCGTCGCCAACCTCTTGGACCTGACCCTCGCCACGGTCGCCGGGTCGGTGGCCCTCGGTTTCGGTGAGCCCTTCTTCTGCTCCGCACAGGCCGAGCTCGATCGCAGCGCCCGGCTGGCCTTCTCTTCGGGGGCCCGAATCGTGCCCTCCGGTCTCGGCGCCGACGGCCCGCTCGTCGGGGCGGCGACGGTGGCGTGGTGGGGCGCCGGCCTGCTCGACCTCACCGACGCGGCCCGAAGTTGAGCGATCCCGGTCTGCGTCGCTCGTCCGGTCCCGGCGCCCGCTCGGGGACACGCGGGTTGGTCGGGCCGGGAGCGCTCGGCGCAGTGCTCGTCCGACCGGCGCTCTGGCCGGTGGCGGTCCGGGTGCTGTCGAGCCTGGGCGAGCCGGGGTGGTGGAGGCGCTGGCCACCGCTTCCCCGGCTTCCGGAGGCCTACGCCGAGCTCCGGCGCGAGACGATGTGGGGCCCGGGCCCGGGGGGTCGTCTCGGTGGCTCCGAGGCGGTCGAGTACCTGCGATGGGTGGAGGCGATGTCGCGCAACATCCGGCGGGGGCGCTGAGCGCGGGGAATGGGCGTGCGCAGTTGATAGGGTTTTGGGGTGCCAAGGGGAACCCGATCGAGGCGTCGGTAAGGACCCCGCCGTGTCGCGGTCGCTCGTCCTCAACGCCACCTACGAGCCGCTGTGCGTGGTGTCGAGCAGGCGAGCCCTGTTGCTCGTGATCGACGGCAAGGCCGAGCTGATCTCGGCGACCGAGAGGTCCTTCCGGGCGGCTCGCATCCAGCTTCCCGAGCCTTCGGTGGTGCGCCTGTCGCACTTCGTGAAGGTGCCTTACCAGGCCCGGGTTGCTCTCAGCCGGAGGGCGGTCTTCGCCCGAGACGGCCACCGCTGCCAGTACTGCGGCGCGTCGGCGGAGAACATCGACCACGTGGTGCCGCGCTCCAAGGGCGGCCCGCACGCCTGGGACAACGTGGTCGCAGCCTGCCGCCCGTGCAACACCCGCAAGCGGGACCGGCTGCTCGAGGACAGCGGGATGAAGTTGAAGCGGCTGCCTTCGGTGCCGCGCGAGCGCACCTGGATCCTCGTGGCGAGCGGCTCCATCCGGGCCGATTGGGAGCCGTACCTCGGCAGCTCGGCGGCTGGCATCTCGGCGTGAGCCCGTGCCCTCACGGGCTGCCGGCGCTGCTCGGAGGGTGGTTGGTCGAGGAGCTCGCCGGTCCGGCCGCCGAGCTGCACGCGAGCTCGGCGGCCCTGCTCGACCCCACCGACGCTGGGGCGGTCGTCCGGCGGGTGCGCCTCCTGTACGCCTCTCGCCCGGCGGTGGTGCTCGGGTCGGCCCAGCCCGACGAGGTCGTCGACCGAGATCGGGCGGTGCGCCTCGGTTTCGAGGTGGCGCGGCGGCGCAGCGGAGGCGGGGCGGTGCTCGTCGGGCCCGGGGAGTCGGTCTGGGTCGACCTGGTCGTGCCACGCGGGGATCCGCTCTGGAGCGAAGACGTCGGCACCTCGATGGCCTGGGTCGGGCAGTTGTGGTCCGAAGCGCTGGCGGGCATCGCGCCGGCGGGCATCGCGCCCGAGGGCATTGCGCCCGCCGAGCTCTCGGTCTGGGAGGGCCCGATGCTGCGGGGTCCCTGGTCGGAGCTGGTCTGCTTTGCCGGGGTCGGCCCAGGGGAGGTGCTCCTGGGAGCGCCCGGGATGCCCCGTCGGGGGCCGAGGGAGCCCTGGACGGGTCGTGGAAGGCCGGCGGGACCCGGGCCGAAGCTGGTCGGTGTCTCCCAGCGGCGCAGTCGCGCTGGGGCGCTGTTCCAGAGCGCCGCGCTGTTGCGCTGGCGGCCCTCGGACCTGCTCGATGTCCTGGCACTCGATCCCTCCGCGCGGCGGCGCGCGGTGAGCGAGGTTGCCCCCGTGGCCTGGGGGCTCGGGCCGGAGCACGCCGATGCGGTGGTCGCTGCGTTCCTCGCCGCCCTCGAATCGCGTACCGGAGGTCAGGCTGCGCTACCGGGGCACCGGATCGAGGGGGCGGGGACCGGATAGGAGCAGCGCACCCGCCGGCTGCCATGATCGGGGAGAGTCGGGCTGGAGGTAGCCGCGTGGGTTCACTCGAGGGACGGGTTGCGATCATCACCGGGGCCGGTCGGGGCCTCGGCCGGGCCTATGCCCGGTTCTTCGCCTCGGAGGGGGCGTCGGTGGTGGTCAACGACGCCGGCTTGGACCGGGCCGGGGAGCGCCCCGAGTCCGATGCCGCCGGCGCCGTCGCGGCCGAGATCCGCGCCGCCGGCGGTGAGGCGGTCGCCAGCCGGGAGGACGTGAGCGATTGGGAGGCCGGTGCGAGGCTGGTCCGCAACGCGGTCGACGCCTACGGCCGCCTCGACGTCCTCGTCAACAACGCGGGCATCCTCCGGGACCGGGCCATCGTCAACATGGCCGAGGACGAGTGGGACCAGGTGATCCGGGTCCACTTGAAGGGCCACTTCGTCCCGTTGCGCCACGCAGCCGCCTACTGGCGGGAGAGGTCCAAGGCTGGCGATCGAGTGAGGGCAGCGGTGGTAAACACCTCCTCGACCTCCGGCCTGCAGGGCAACCCGGGGCAGGCCAACTACGGCTCGGCCAAGGCGGGGATCGCAGCCCTGACCGTGATCGCGGCAATGGAGCTCGGGCGCTACGGGGTCCGGGTCAACGGCATCGTCCCGGCAGCCAGGACCCGGCTCACCGAGTCCACCCCGGGTCTGGACGAGATCGTCCGGCCTCCCGAGGACGACGGCCGCTTCGACGAATGGGACCCCGACAACGTGTCCCCGGTCGTCGCGTGGCTGGCGAGCGAGGGTTGCGGGGTCACGGGTCGCCTGCTCTACGTCTTCGGTGGCACGGTCCAGCCGATGAGCGGCTGGACCCGGGAGCCGGGCGTCGAGCAGCCCGGCCGGTGGCGGATCGAGAAGCTGGGCGAGGAGCTCGGCCCGCTCCTCGGCTGAGCCAGACCCTCCGGTGAGCATGGCGGCAAGCCGGGTCGGCTGAGCTGCGGGGCTCGGCGGTGATCCAGGTCGGCTCAGCCGCGGGGCTCGGCGGTGGTCCTGGCCAGGGTGTCGAGGCGACCCTGCGACTCCAACAGGTCGAGGACGCTGAAGCGTGGGCGCATCCGGTTGGCGAAGCGAAGCGTCGCCTCGAGCGTCTCGGGGTCCAGCTCGAAGGGCTGCAGGCCGAGCCGGTCCGATCCGTCCGGGGGGATGCCGAGTGCCCGGAGCGCGCTCCGCACCCTGGGGAAGCCCTCGCTCGCCGACTCGAGCCGCCTACGGGCATCGGCCAGCTCGGAGGGCGGCGGAGGCCACCGCGGCGCGTACGCCTCCCACAGCTCGGCCTTTTCCCTCCTGACCTTCTCGACCTGCTCGCTGTCGGCGCTCTCCCCGAGCCAGCGGTCCTCTTCGGTCGAGCGCCGCCCGGGAGGCACGGAGAGCCCGGCCTCCAGGCGATCGAGGGCGTCGAGCTGCAGGCGCAGGATCGCCGCGGTCGCATGGGCCACCTGCAGGCCGTGGGGGGCGTGCCCTCGCAGCCCCCGGTGGGCGAGCAGGTCCCAGAAGTGGGAGCAGTGGTGCTCCGAGCCGCTCGCCGGACGGGAGCTACCCGCCATTGCCATCGCGAGCCCCGACTCGACGAGACCGGCGGCAAGCGTCGAGATGCCTTCCTCGTCGCCGGCCAGCAGCCCCTCGGGATCGCGCGTGCAGCGCTCGAGCGGGGCCGCCACCGCCTCGGCGATCACCGGGCAGTAGGGCTCGCCGGTCACCGCCTCGGACAGCAGCCAGTCGAAGCGGGCGGTCGCCTTGCCGAGCAGGTCGCCGAGGCCCCAGGAGGTCATCTCGGCGGGAGCTGCGGCGAGGACCCGGGTGTCGGCGAAGATCCCTAGCGGAGCGCGCGCCGAGAAGCTCACCTTCAGGCCGTCGAATTGCATCGCCGCCACGCTCGAGGCGTAGCCGTCCATCGAGGCGGCGGTCGGCACCGACAAGTAGTCGAGCGACTCCAGGTGGGTGGCGAAGCGGGTGATGTCGTTCAGCGTCCCGGACCCGGCGACGAGCGCGCCGTCGGGTCCCGCCGCTCGCAGGGCAGCGCGCGCCGTCTCGGTCGCCTCCTCGTCGGCGGCGAGCCCGGCTCGCTCGGGGAAGCGGCATCGGGTGACCCGCCGCCGAGTGGTTGCGAGCCTCCGGGACAGGGTGTCGGCGACCGCCTCGTCGGTGTTGGCGTCGGAGACCACCACGACGTGCTCCCAGGCGTGCTCGTCGAGCCAGGCGACGAGGGCGTCGAGCGCCTCGGCACCGATCACCACCTCGGTGCGGGCGGCGGGATGGACCTGGCCGCAGCCCGGGCAGGCCCGGTCCCCGGGCGCCGGCGCGACGCCGGCCCGCCAGCTCGCCGGGCTCACCGCGCGCCGGCCCGCCAGCTCGCCGGGCTCACTGCGCGCCGGCCCGCCAGTTCGCCGGCCCGTTCACCGCCGGCGCTCACCGCCCACCAGCCCCCTGGCCGTAGGTTGCGCCGGGGCCGTGCTTGCGGGAGAAGTGCTTGTCCCGGACGTGGTCGGCCAGTGCTTCGACCTCTGGGGCGAGCTGGTAGGTGAGCAGCGCCATCCGGGCGACCTCCTCGAGGGTCACCGCGACCTCGAGCGCGCCGAGGGCGTCGGCGCCCCAGGTGAACGGCCCGTGGCCGGGCGCGAGCACCGCCGGCACCGCCGCCGCGCCCCGCTCGCCGATTGCCTCGACGAGGATCCTGCCCGTTGCTGCTTCGTAGTCCTCCGCCACCTCCTCGGCTGTCAGCTCCCTGGCGACCGGGACGGGGAGCGGCGTGAGGTCGGCGTGGGTGGTGCCGAGCACCGGCAAGCCTCGGCGGGCCTGGGCGAAGGCGGTGGCGTGGGTCGAGTGGGTGTGGACCACCCCGCCGAGCTCCGGGAAGCTGCGGTAGAGCACGAGGTGGGTCGCAGTGTCGCTCGAGGGTCGGAGGCGACCCTCGACCACGGCTCCGTCGAGATCGACTGCGACCAGGTCCTCGGCCTGCAGGGCCTCGTAGGGGACCCCGCTCGGCTTGATGACCATCACCCCCGAGTCCCGGTCGATCCCGCTCACGTTGCCCCAGGTGAGGGTCACCAGTCCGTGGCGCGCCAGGAGGAGGTTGGCCTCGAGCACCTCGGCACGAAGATCGTTCAGCACGTGTGGGCCCAGGTCGTCATCGGCCGGTCCCGGGGAACAGCCGGTAGTAGGCGTCGCTCCAGCGCAGCTCCTGGCGCAGCCGCCCCGGGTCGGCCGAGGCTCCGATGTGGACCAGCTCCACCCCGATGATCTCGGCCAGGTCGGCCAGGGCCTCGAGGCTCACCTGGGAGCTGAGCACGGTGTGGTGGGGGCCGCCGGCGCCGAGCCAGCACTCCGCCGAGACGGCCAGGCTCGGAGCTGGCTTCCACACGGCCCGGGCCACCGGGAGGTGGGGGAGCGGCTCGTCGGGCGGGACCACCTCGATGTCGTTGCAGACGAGCCGCAGCCGGTCCCCGAGGTCGATCAGGCCGACCACGATCGCCGGGCCGGCCGCTGCGTCGAAGACGAGGCGCACCGGGTCCTCCCGTCCACCGATCGACAGTGGATGCACTTCGGCCCTCGGGGTGGCCGCGGCGATGCTCGGGCAGACCTCGAGCATGTGGGCGCCGAGGATCTTCGGCTCCCCCGGGCCGAGGTGGTAGGTGTAGTCCTCCATGAACGAGGTCCCGCCCGGCGCTCCCTCGCCCATGACCTTCATCACCCGCAGCAACAGGGAGGTCTTCCAGTCCCCCTCGGCCCCGAAGCCGTAGCCGTCGTACATGAGGCGTTGCACCGAGATCCCGGGGAGCTGGCGGAGCCCGCCGAGGTCCTCGAAGTTGGTCGTGAAGGCCCGAAAGCCGCCGTCGTCGAGGAAGTTGCGCAGGCCGGCTTCGATCCGGGCGGCCTCCCGCAACGACTCGTGGCGCGCCGCTCCCGCGGCCAGCTCGGGAGCCAGCTCGTAGCGCTCGGCGTAGTCGGCGACGAGGGCATCGACCTCTGGGGCACTGGCGGTGCCGACCGCCGCGACGAGGTCGTTGACCCCGTAGGTCCTGACGGCGACGCCGAGGCGGAGCTGGACCTCGACCTTGTCGCCGTCGGTGACCGCCACGTCGCGCATGTTGTCGCCGAAGCGGGCCATCCGCAGCGACCTGGCGGCCCGGGCGCCGAGGGCGGCGCGCATCCATTCGTCGACCCGCCGGCGCACCGCCGGGTCGCCGGCGTGGCCGACGACGGTCTTGCGCCGGACCCCGATCCTGGTCTCCAGGTAGCCGAGCTCCCGGTCGCCGTGCGCCGCCTGGTTCAGGTTCATGAAGTCCATGTCGATGCTCGACCAGGGGAGGGAGCGGTTGACCTGGGTGTGGAGGTGCAGGAGCGGCTTCTGCAGTGCGCTCAGGCCGGCGATCCAGGCCTTTGCGGGGGAAAAGGTGTGCATCCAGACGATGACCCCTGCGCACCCGTCGGCCGCGGTGGCCTCCAGGCAGGCCCGCCGGATGGCATCGGAGCTGGTCAGCACGGGTCGCCACTCGACGTGAGCTGGCAGATCGCCGGCCCCGTCGAGGCGCGCCACGACTTGGCGGGACTGCTCCTCGACCTGTCGCAGGGTCTCCTCCCCGTAGAGGTCCTGGCTCCCGGTGAGGAACCAGAAGATCGGGCCCTGGTCGCTGTCGGTCATGGTCTGCCTCCCTGGGTCGCGTTGCGGAGACGGCGGAGGCGGTGGAGCACATCGCTTCCCCCCCTACCGAAGTGGTCGTGGAGCTGGCGGTACTCGCCGTATAGGGCCTCGTAGGCGTCGGCTGCCCCGGGCCGTGGCTCGAATGCCCGTTCCACCCGCCGGCCCATGGCCGCGGCGGCGCTCGGGACGTCCGGATGGACGCCGGCGGCGACCGCGGCGTGGATCGCTGCGCCGAGGGCGGGGCCCTGCTCGGTGCCGATGAGCGAGATCGGCCGGCGCAGGACGTCGGCGTAGGTCTGCATCACGAAGCGGTTCTTCGTGAGCCCGCCGGCGGCGGTGTAGGAGCGGACCGGCACCCCGGCGGCTTCGAAGGCCTCCACGATCGTGCGGGTCCCGAACGCGGTCGCCTCGACCAGTGCCCGGTAGACGTCCTCGGGACGGGTCGCAAGGGTGAGCCCGACGATCACGCCGGAGAGCTCGTGGTCCACGAGCACCGAGCGGTTGCCGTTCTCCCAGTCGAGGGCGACCAGTCCATGGGCGCCGACCGCCTGGCGCTCGGCGAGCTCGCTCAGCCGCTCGTGTGCCCCTGCGAGGGCGCCGCCGGCCTCATCCGTCCCGCCCCGGTGCTCGCCGGCGTCGGTCCCGGTCCCGCCACGGGGCTCGCCGGCCGCCCCGCCCCCGGCGATCCGCTCGGCCCACCAGGCGAAGATGTCCCCCACCCCGCTCTGGCCCGCCTCGAAGCCCCACAGCCCTTCGACGATCCCGCCGTGCACGCAGCCGCACATCCCGGCCACGGCGGCCGGGGCCTCGGCCGAGACCACGTGACAGGTCGAGGTGCCCATCACTGCGACCATCTCACCGGGTCCGGTCGCTCCGGCCGCCGGCGGGGTGACGTGGGCGTCGACGTTGCCGGCAGCCACCGCGATACCCGCCGGCAATCCGGTGAGCGCCGCAGCCGCCTCGGTGAGCGAGCCCGCTCGGGAGCCGAGCGGGGAGAGCGGGTGGTCGACCTTGGCGGTGTAGAAGTCGGCGAAGTCCGGGTGGAGCGCGGCGAGGTAGTCGGCCGAGGGGTAGCGGCCGTCTTGCAGCAGGCCCTTGTAGCCGGCGGTGCAGGCGTTGCGGGTCTCGGTGCCGCAGAGCTGCCAGACGATCCAGTCGGCAGCCTCGATCCAGCGCTCGGCGCGCCGGTACAGCGCGGGGGCCTCCTCGAGCAGCTGCAGGCCCTTGGCGAGCTGCCACTCCGAGGAGATGCGCCCGCCGTAGCGCGACAGCCAGGCCTCGGCGCGCTCGGCGGCGAGCGCGGTGATCCGGTCGGCCTGGGCCTGGGCGGCGTGGTGCTTCCAGAGCTTCACGTAGGCGTGCGGCTCGTCGGCAAGGTCCTCGAGCAGGCAGAGCGGGGTGCCGTCGGCGGTGGTCGGCAGCACGGTGCAGGCGGTGAAGTCGGTCGCGATCCCGACCACCGCGCCCGGGTCGATGCCTGCGGCCCGCACCGCTTCGGGCACGGCGCTCGACAGGACTTCCAGGTAGTCGCTCGGATGCTGGAGGGCCCAGTCCGGCGGGAGGGGCCGCCCCGAGGGCAGGCGCTCCTCCATCACCCCGTGGTCGAGCTCGTGCACCGCCGAGCCCATCTCGGCCCCGTCGGAGGTCCGCACGACGAGCGCCCTGCCCGAGAGGGTGCCGAAGTCGACGCCCACCACGTAGCGCTCAGGGCCGGCCACCGGCTCCCCGATCCCCCTCGCTCCGCCTCCGCTCGTCGAGCGAGGCTGCGACGGGACTGCTCTCTCGGTCCACCCGGTGCCGGGAGCCTCCGGTCTGCTGACGGGCGCGAACCTCGCTCATCGCCGGCGGCGGGCGACGAGGGTGCTCCAGGACATCGCCGGGATCGACACCTCGAGCGTGCCGGAGCGCTCGGCGGGCAGGGGGGCCGCCGCCGGGCCGGGCCAGCCGAATCCGTCGCCGGGTCGGGGTGCGCTCGGGGCCAGGAGCTGGTGGGAGACCAGCTCGAAGCCGTCCCACGCCCGAAGGTCGAGGCTGGTGGGCACGTCGAGGTCGGGAGAGCGGTTGGCGACCATCACTCGTAGCTCCTCGCCGTCGGCGGAGACGGTGGCGGCGACGTCGAGCACCGGGACCGACCCGACGCCGACCACGTCGTGCTCGGGGGAGCTCACTGCGACCCGGAGCGAATCGCCCTCCCCGTAGCGGACGAGGTCCCGGTAGGGCCAGAAGATCGACTGGCGCCACGCCGGGCGGCCGGGCTCGGCGACGATCGGCGCGATCACGTTGACCAGCTGGGCTAGGCAGGCCACCTTGACCCGGTCGGCGTGGCGCAGAAGCGAGTTGACCAGGGTCCCGACCACCACTGCGTCGAGCTGGTCGTAGCGGTTCTCGAGCATCGGCGGGGCCTCTAGCCAGGGGCGGTGCTCGGGCTCGGAGTCGCGGTGCCAGACGTTCCACTCGTCGAAGGAGAGCCCGATGCGCTTGGTCGAGCGGTGCTTCGCGCGGATGTGGTCGCAGGTTGCCGCAACGGTCTCGATGAAGCGGTCCATGTCGAGGGCCGAGGCGAGGAACGCCCCCTGGCTCGGGTAGGGGCGGCCGTAGTAGGAGTGGAGCGAGATGTGGTCCACCTCGTCGTAGCAGACGTCGAGGACCGTCGCCTCCCACGCAGGGAAGCTCGGCATGGCGGAGTTGGAGCTCCCGCAGGCGACCAGCTCGATCGTCGGGTCCACGGCCCGCATCGCCCGGGCGGCCGCCAGGGCGTCTCGCGCGTAGTCGGCCGCGGGACGATGCCCGATCTGCCAGGGTCCGTCCATCTCGTTGCCGAGGCACCACAGCCTGACCCCGTAGGGCTCGGGGTGCCCGTTGGCGGCACGCAGCTCCGACCAGTAGGTCCCCCCGGGGTGGTTGGTGTACTCGACCAGCTCGGCGGCCGCCAGGGCGCCACGGGTGCCGAGGTTGACCGCCAGCATGGCCTCGGTGCCTGCCTCGGCGCACCACGCCAGCGCCTCGTCGGTGCCGAAGCGGTTGGTCTCCATCGAGCGCCACGCGAGGTCGGCCCGCCGGGGTCGGTCCTCGGGCGGGCCGATGCCGTCCTCGAAGCGGTAGCCGGAGACGAAGTTCCCGCCCGGGTATCGCACCACGGGCACTCCGAGCTCTCGCACCAAGCCGAGCACGTCGGAGCGGAAGCCCTTGGCGTCGGACGCCGGGTCCTCGGGGTCCCAGATGCCTCCGTAGACGCAGCGACCCAGGTGCTCGACGAAGGACCCTCCGAGGCGCCGGTCGACCCTGCCGATCCGGAACGCCGGGTCGACCACGAGCCTGGCTCTCGGCGTGCTCACCCCTTCACCGCCCCGGACATGAGGCCCTGGACGTAGTAGCGCTGGAGGGCGACGTAGAGGATCACCACGGGCACCATTGATATCACCGCACCGGCGACGAGGTGTCCGTAGTTGACGGCTCCGTAGGTCCCGGTCTCCACGTTCAGCAGGGCGACCGGGAGCGTGTAGCGGCTCTGGGTGGTGAGGAAGGTGAGCGCGCCGAGGAACTCGGTCCAGCTGAACAAGAAGGTGTAGAGCAGCGTGGTGGCCACGCCCGGCAGCACGAGGGGCCGCATCACCCGCCAGAGGGTGCCGAGCACCGAGGCGCCGTCGACCAGCGCCGAGTCCTCGATCTCGCCGGGGATCTGGCTGAAGGTGTTGCGCATCACGAACACCCCGAAGGGCAGGTTGAAAGTGGCGTAGAAGAGCAGCAGACCGACCAGGCTGTTGGTCAGGTCCATCGTGTGGAGCTCGAGGAACAGCGGGGTCAGCACTGCCTGGAACGGGATCATGAGGGCCAGCAAGGTCAAGGAGAACAACACTCCCGAGCCGCGGAAGCGGAACCGCCCGAACCCGTAGCCGGCGAGGAGGGACAGCGCCGAGGTGAGCAACGCGGCACCGACGGAGACCCAGAGGCTGTTCCAGACGTAGTGGAGGATGTGGACGTTCCCGTCGATCAGCTGGACGTAGTTGCTCACCCCAAGGCGACCGAGCACCGAGAGCCTCGGGGGGGAGGTCACCGCAGCCGAGGGCTCGAAGGACTCGAAGACCGCCCAGAGCAGCGGTAGGAGGAATATGAGACCGATCACCAGGCCGCAGCTCAGGTAGATCAGGTTGGGCGTGCGTGTCCGACGGGCCCGGTCGGGCCGGCGCGCTCTGCCGCCGAGCCCGACCGAGGTGAGGGCTGTCGAGGTCAACTGGTCGCTCCTCTCGATCAGGCCTTGGTCGGGTCGCGCAGCATCATGAACTGCACCATGCTGACCAGCCCGACTGCGATGACGAGCACGATGGCCATTGCCGTGGCCGCCCCGAGGTGCAGCTGGACGAACGCCACCTGGTAGATCCACATCACGATGGTGTCGGTGCTCGTGCCCGGACCTCCCTGGGTGAGGATGTAGAACTGGTTGAAAGCGAGGAAGGACCCGATCACCGAGATGATCAGGCTCAGGGCGATCGTGGGGCGCAGTAGTGGCAGGGTGATGCGTGACTCGCGCTGCCACCAAGACGCCCCGTCCATCGACGCGGCTTCGTAGACGTCCGTCGGCACCCCTTGCATCCCGCCGACCAGCAACAGCATCGTCAGGCCCGAGGCGTACCAGGTCACGAGCACGCAGGTGACGGCCAGGGCGAGGCCGGTGTGGACCAGCCAGGCAGTGTCGATCGAGGCCAAGCCGAGCTTGGAGAGCACGACGTTGACGATGCCGAAGCTCGGTTGCACGTCGAGGACGACCATGTAGCTCTCGGTCGCCAGGCCGACGATGAAGGGAAGGAAGAAAATGGTGCGGATCAGGGTCGACCCCGGCCGCTTCTTGCGGACGAACATCGCCATCGCGTAGCCGACCAGGAAGATCGCAGGGGTGACGATCGCGGTGTAGAGCAGCGTGAACCAAACCGAGTGGATGAACACGGCATTGCCGGGGAGGCTCGTGTAGTTCTGGAGGCCCACGAAGCTGTAGGGGCCGACGAGCGGCCAGTTGGTCAGCGAGATGTACACCGCGTAGGCCAGTGGGAACAGCACGAAGACCGACACGAAGAGGAACGACGGAGCAACCAGGGCCGCTCCGACCCGTTGCCGTGCTGCCACCGGCCCGCGCCCCCGGAGGTGCTGGCGCGAGCCGGTGTCGGTAGGGGAAGGATCTGCTCCGATGCCGCCGTCGAGGTAGACGGATGGGGCACTGCTCACTTCCAGAGCTCTCCTGGCGTCACGACCCGGACCCCGACTGCGAGATCTGCTGGGCGAACCCGCTCTGCCCGGTGGCGAGCGCTGCCTTGATCTTCCCCTGGTACACGGCCTCGCTGAACATGGCGAACCAGGGGCCGCTCGGTTGGTTGAAGATCGAGTTGTAGGCGAGCGTCGTCGGCGCATAGCCGCGGGCGAGCGCCTTCAGGGCCACGGCGTCGAATGGGTGGGCGGCTTTGTAGCTCGAGGTGAGCAGGTCGGTGCGCACTGGGGTGAAGCCGGTGGACGGGTACTGGAGCTGCTGGGCCCTGGAGAGAACGAACTTCACGAACTCCCAGGCTCCAGAGGGGTTCTTGGCTCCCGTCGGGATGGCGAAGTCGTCTCCGCCGTCGAAGGTGCTGTAGGAGCCGTCCGGTCCGGGGAGGGGCACGTCGGCGTACTCGGAGCGCTGCGCCTTGGTCAGCTTGGCGGCGATCCCGCCGTAGTCACCGGGGAAGATCCCGATGTGGCCCTTCAGGAAGTTCGCTCCCCAGGTGGTGCCGTCCTGGGTCCGGTCACCTGGTGAGTAGAGGTGTTCGGCCCAGATGGTGTGGTAGAGGCCGAGCAGCTGCTCGAGCGCCGAGTTGCTCTTGACGGTTGCCTTCTGGTGGGGGATCGAGCCGGAGATGAGGTGGGTTCTCGTGGCCCACACGTCGGGCAGCATGGTGAAGGCGAGGCATCCTTCGCAGTCCCCGGCAAAGGAGAACCCGTGGTCCCCGTGACCGAGCGCCTGGACCTTCTTCGCATCGGCGAGGATGTTGGCAAAGGTGCTGGGCGGTGAGGAGATGTGGGCTTCGGCGAAGAGCTTCTTGTTGTACCAGAGGACCGAGAGGTCTGCCAGGTACGGGACGCCGTAGTACTTGCCGTCGTAGGTGGCTAGGTCGAGGTGGCCGGGGCTGAGCGACTTCTTGTAGGGCAGTGCGTCGACGTACTTGGTCAGGTTCGTGAACGCGCCCTCGTGGGAGAAGATCGGCATGTCGATGTCGTTGAGGCCGATCAGGTCGGGCGGTGACCCTGCACGGATCGCCGTGGCGAGCTTGGTCACCGCCTCGCCGCCGGCGGTCTCGGTGAGGACTACCTTCAGGTGCTTGTGGGAGGCGTTGAACTCCTTGACCATGAGCTTTGCGGTAGCCGCGGTGGCCGAGCGGGCCCAGAAGTGGACCACGCCGGTGGCGTCGGTGCCGAAGGTCTTGGAGCTCGTCGACTTGGCCGGTGGGCTCGCCGAGCTGGTCGGGGAGCTGGAGGTGGCCCCGCAGGCGGAGAGCAGGAGCGTGGCCGCGAATGCGCCGGCGAGCAGCGGTCGGATCGAGTGAGTCTTTCTGGACATTGATGGTCTCCCTCTTGATGTTCGGGCATGGCGATTACCGGGTACTGGACAGGTTGTTGCTGCGGAAGGCCCGAGGCTCCGCGGGTTGGGTCGTGCTCAGGCTTCGGGTACCCAGACCCGCATCGGGCCGAGCTCGCGGTTGCCCCAAGCGAAGTACGGCACGGTGCCGAGGTGGACCTCGGTGCCCCCGCCGGTGAGCGGCTCGACAGTTGACGGTCGGTAGAGGCCGGGGTCGGGGTCCGGGAACCGCGCGGCGACGCGGAGGCCGACCGCGCCGGCCGATAGCCAAGGGAGCTGCGTCGTGGTGATCGGGCCGTCGGCGCTGACGATCCTGTCGAGGTCCGCTCCCGGCGGGAGGTCGGTGCCCTCGAAGCAATAGACGAGCGGCCCGCGCTCGAGGGCGGCACAGCCCCGGACGGCGTCGACCCTGCGATCGGCCCTCGTGCGCCTGGGTGGCATCGGCAGCCTGACGCCGACCCGGTCGCCCGCCGACCAGGCGCGCTCTGCGCGGAGGTAGCCCCCCGACAGCTCGAGCTCGGAGCCGTCCCGGAGCGTCGCGCTCGGGTTGTCGCACCAGCCGGGCGCTCGGATCGACAGCTCCCAGCGCCCGCTCGGGGCGTCGAGGACCTCGACCTCGATCTCGCCGTCCCAGGGGTAGTCGGTGCGCACCGCGAGGGCGACGGGTCCGGCCGGGGTCGGCGCGGCGAGTGCTCCTGGTGCGAACTGCTGCAGTTGCACCCCTCTCGGCGAGGAGGTGGCGAAGTAGTGCTCGAAGGACGAGAGGGTCCGCATCACGTTCGCCGGGCAGCAGGCGCAGCCGAACCAGGCGCGGCGCCCATAGCCGGCCGAGCGCTCGCTTACCTGCTCGCCGGCGGAGCGGACCTGCAGTGGGTTCACGTAGGCGAACCTGGTCCCGTCGAGGGAGACCCCGGCGAGGACCGCGTTGAGCATCGTGCGCTCGATCAGGTCGGCGTAGCTCGGGTTTCCGGTGGCGAGCAGCATCCGCCAGCTCCACATGACGCTTCCGATGGCGGCGCAGGTCTCGCAGTAGGCGAGGTCGGGAGGCAGCTCGAATGGGTCGCCGAACGCCTCGCCCTCCCAGCGCGATCCGAGCCCGCCGGTGAGGTAGGTCTTCGAGGCGACCATGTTCCCCCACTGCAGCGCCAGGGCGTCGAGCAGGTCGACGTCGTTGGTCTCGGAGGCGACGTCGGCTGCGCCTGCGGCCAGGTAGAGCGCCCGCACTGCGTGACCCTCCGGTGTCGTCGCCTTTCTCACCGGGAGGTGGTCCTGGAAGTAGGGGGAGTCGAAGTGCTCGGGCGCCAGGAGCCGGTTCCCCCGGGCGTCGACGAAGTAGGAGGCGAGCCGGAGGAACCTCGGGTCCCCGACCTCCCTGTACAGCTCCACCAGGGCCATCTCCACCTCGGGATGGCCGGGCACGCCCTGACGGCCCTCCGGCCCGAACACGTCGGCAAGGTGGGAGGCGAAGCGACCCGAGACCTCGAGCAGCTCGGTGTCACCCGTCGCCCGCCTGGCCGCGACGGCCGCTTGGAACAGGTGCCCGGCGCAGTACAGCTCGTGGCCGAAGGTCAGCTCGGTGAGGCGGCTCCGCTCGGGGTGGCACTGGTAGAAGGTGTCCAGGTATCCGTCCGGCGACTGTGCGGAGGCGACCAGCCGGGTCATCGAGCGCTGGAGGCCGCCGAGTTGCGCCGACGGCTCGCGACCCTGTTCCCAGGCGACTGCCTCGAGCCATTTGTAGACGTCGGAGTCGCTGAACAGCGGGCCCTGGTAGGCACCGGAGCCCCCGCCGGCAGCGAGCCGGAAGTTGTCCAGGTTGCCGGCCTCCTCGAGGCGCTCCGGCCCGAGCGGGACGGTGACCTCCCGGTTGACCTCGAGCCGCTCGGCCCAGAGCCCTCCCTCGACCCGGAACCGACCTGCTGGTCGTAGCTCGCCGCGGCTCGTCGTGCTGGGCCTCACCGGGCCGAACGGCCCTGGGGCAGCTTCGTTCATCTGTCGTCGTCTCCCCGAGCTCTCCCTGGCTGGTCCGGATCACAAGAAGATCGCAAACCTTTGCAGGGATGCTAACCGTCGGTGCTGCCGGCGTCAAGCAGGGGCACAGGCGTCAGGTAGCTTTCTGGGTGAACCTGCTGCCGCGGTGGCCGAGCGAGAGGAGGACGGGAGCTTGGTGGGTCGGTCCTCCGGTTCGGTAACGCTTGCGGACATTGCGTGCGTTGCCGGCGTGTCGGCCGGAACCGTGTCGCGCGCCCTCAACGGCCGCGGCGGGGTCAACGCCGAGACCCGGGAGCGGGTGCAGGAGGCCGCCGAGCGCCTCGGCTACCAGCCCAACGCCCTCGCCCGAGGATTGCTGAGCGGGCGGAGCTTCACCGTCGGGCTGATCACCACCGACAGCTTCGGGCGCTTCAGCATCCCGATCATGCTCGGGGCCGAGGATGCCCTCGGGGCCGGGCAGATGTCGGTCCTGCTCTGCGACGGTCGGGACGACCCGATCCGGGAGCGCCACTACCTCCGGACCCTCCTCGAGCGGAGGGTGGACGGCATCATCGTCACCGGCCGGCGGACGGACCCGAGACCTCCTGTCGGCACGAGCCTCGGCGTGCCGGTGATCTACGCCATGACCCAGTCGACCTCCCCCGAGGACCTCTCGATCACCCCCGACGACCTCCAGGGCGGGGCGCTCGCCGTCGGCCACCTGCTCGGTACGGGACGCCGGCACGTCGCCCACGTGACCGGCCCCGAGCGGTTCCAGGCGGCCCGCCTTCGGGCCGAGGGGGCAGTGGCCGAGCTGGCCGCCGGTGGGGGGAGCCTCGTCGGCGGCCGGGTCCTCTACGGCGAGTGGACCGAGCAGTGGGGTCGCCAGGCGGCTGTCCTGCTGCTCGACCTGGTCTCCCGGGGCGCTGCGCTCGACGCTGTCTTCTGCGGCAACGACCAGATAGCCCGAGGGATGCTCGACGTCCTCCGCGAGGCCGGAGTCGGGGTGCCCGCCGACGTGGCGGTGATGGGCTTCGACAACTGGGAGATCATCGCCGGCGCTGCCCGACCGCCGCTCACCACAGTGGACATGGACCTCCGGGAAGTGGGCAGGGTGGCCGCCCAGGCGCTGATGGAGGCCATCGACGGAGAGCGCGACAGGGGGGTGCGCACCAACCCGTGCCGGTTGGTGGTCCGGGACTCGACCGCTCCGCCAGCTCGCAGCGTGGCTCGGCCCGACGAAGCGGGAGCCGGGCTCCGAGGGTGACCTGCGGGCCGGGCCGTGTGCTAGCAAGGACCTCGTGACCGACATGCCGACAACCCACCTGGGGCGCAGTGGCCTCACCGTCAGCCGGATCTGCCTCGGGACCATGAACTTCGGGCCGCGGACCTCCGAGGAGGACTCCCACTCGATCATGGATCGGGCGATCGACGACGGCATCAACTTCTTCGACACCGCCAACGTCTACGGCGGTCGGGGGGCGACCGAGGAGATCGTCGGCCGATGGTTCGCCAAGGGCGGCGGCCGGCGTGAGCGCGTCGTGCTCGCCAAGAAGGTCTACAACTCGATGGGCGATCGGCCCAACGAGCGGGGGCTCTCGGCGCTGCACATCCGCCGGGCGTGCGAGGACTCCCTCCGCCGGCTCCAGACCGACCACATCGACCTCTACCAGATGCACCACGTCGAGCGCTCGACCCCCTGGGAGGAGATCTGGCAGGCGATGGAGCTGCTCGTCGCCCAGGGGAAGGTCGTCTACGTGGGCTCCTCAAACTTCGCCGGCTGGCACCTGGCGAGAGCGCAGGAGATCGCCAGCTCGCGCCATTTCCTCGGGCTGGTCTCCGAGCAGTCGCTCTACAACCTCGCCGACCGGACCGTCGAGCTCGAGGTGCTCCCGGCCTGTGAGCACTACGGGCTCGGGGTGATCCCCTGGAGCCCGCTCGCCGGGGGGCTCCTCGGCGGAGTGCTCGCAGGCACCGGGGAGGGCCGGCGGGCAGGCGAGGGGGTGCAGGCCCGCCTCTCCGAGCACCGGGCGGCGGTCGAGTCCTACGAGCAGCTCTGTGCCGAGCTCGGCACGCCACCCGGAGAGGTCGCACTGGCGTGGCTGTTGGCCCAGCCGGCGGTGACCGCGCCGATCGTCGGTCCGCGGACCATCGAGCAGCTCGAGGCGGCCGAGCGGGCGGTGGGGGTCGTGCTCGAAGCCGGCGTCCTCGAGCGTCTCGACCAGATCTGGCCGGGGCCCGGCGGGCCGGCGCCCGAGGCCTACGCCTGGTGAGGTCGAGCCGGCGGCTGCCGGTGTTCGCGCTCGAGGAGTGGTTCCGGCGCTTCGCCTTCGAAGAGGCGATGGTGAACCTGTCGCCGAGCAACCCCCGCTCCCCGAGCCTGACCCAGCTGTGCGAGCTGGCAGGGACCTCGCCCGGCGCGCTCGGGGAGGTCTCGCTCGACTACGGCGAGACGGCCGGTACGCCGGCACTGCGCGCCGCCATCGCCGGGCTCTACTGCGACCTGGACCCGGGATCGGTGGTGGTCACCTCCGGGGCGCTCGAGGCGATCACCCTCAGCCTCGCCTGCCTGGTGGGCACCGGCGACGTAGTGGTGCTCGAGACCCCCATCTACGGCGCCTACCGCCCGCTGCTCGAACGCCTCGGGGCGCAAGTGGTGCCCCTCGGGCTCGAGGGCGCCGCTTCTTACGAGCACCGCCTCGAGGCCCTCAAGGAGACGCTGGCCGGGCACCACCCGCTGCTCGCGGTCGTGAACCCGTTCAACAACCCTACCGGGCGCGGCCTGTGCAGCGACGACGCTCTTCTCGGCGTGGCCGAGCGCTGCGCCGCCCACGGCTGCCGGCTCCTGAGCGACGAGGTGTTCCGCTTCCTCGGCCTCGACGGGACCGGGATGGCCTCGGTGCTCGACCTGGTACCGGGCAGGAGCGGGGGGTCGTCGGGTGACGCTCGTGACGGCGCAGCCCCGATCGCCCTCGGCGACATGACCAAGGCCTGGGGTCTCGGGGGCCTGCGGATCGGATGGGTGGCGTGCCGTGATCCCGACCTGCTCGCCGCGGTGCTCGACGCACGCGACTACACGACCAACAGCTCCTCGACGCTGAGCGAGGCGGTGGCGACGATGGCGCTATCGGTCCGCGACCAGCTCCTGGCGGCGCCGCTCGCTGCTGCCCGCACCGCCAGGGACGACCTCGACCGGCGCATCGCCACCACGGGCGGGGCGCTGGCCTGGCAGCCGCCGCGCGGGGGCTATTGCGGCTGGGTGGAGGTCCCCTCCGCTGCGCCGGGGGAGGTGGCTCGGGCCTGTGAGGTCCTGGCGACCGAGCGGCACCTGCTGCTACTGCCCGGTGCGGTCTTCGGTCCTGCCGGGGACCGTCACGTGAGGGTGGGGCTGGCCGCGGGCGCCGACGCCATCTGGCAGGGGTTGGAGGGGCTGCTCGAGGTGCTCGGCAGCCCGCCGCACGCTCCGGGTCCCCTCGGCGGCTGAGGGCGGCGGCCGAGGGCGGCGGCCGAGGGCGGCGGGATGCGCAGCGGTCCTCTCAGGGCACCAGCTCGTCGAGGCGCGGGTGCGCCTGGTTCTCCAGGCGGCCGAGCCAGTACTCCACCTGGAAGGTGTCGTCGCCACTCAGGCGCCGGAACAGCGCTGCGCGCTGGATCTGCTCGAGGCGCGCCGCCGCCCCCTCGTACCAGGGGAACGGGCGCTCCAGGATCGAGCGGACCTGCTCGACGACGGCTTCGTCCTCGAGGTCCTCGCAGGCCCACAGGCGGACCTGGGGCACCCGCGGGTTCAAGCGGAGCTTGAACATGTAGCGCTCCCCGTCGAGGTAGGTCCGCCGGCCGCAGTGCCACAGGCCGTGGTGCAGCACGAGCACGGTCCCCGCCGGGCACTCGAGCTGGACCTGGCCCGCCAGGTTCTGGTAGCGGGCGATCTCCTGCTCGTTCACCTGGCGGAACTGGCTGCCGGGCACGAGGAGCGTCCCCCCACCCCTGGCGGGCACGGCCTCGGGGTAGTACATCAACTGGATGTCGAAGGCGGCACGCGCGTCGATGACCGCATCGGCGTGCAGCGGCTGGGACGGCTCCCCCGGGCGGCGGACGTGGATGGCGTGGTGGTCGTAGAAGGGGTCGGGGCCCACCAGGCTCTGGATGATCCCCTGGACCGCCGGCAGGGCGAGCATGCGCCCGACCCCCGGTGAGCCGCCGAAGTAGCCCGAGAGCGGACGCCCGGGCGCGAAGCGGCGGCTGATCGGCCCGAGCCCCTGGGAGGGCTCGCCGAAGTTGGTGCGCAGCTCCTCGGAGGCAGCGTCGTTGATCTCTGCTGGCACGAGAGCGTCGAAGCGCAGGTAGCCGGCCGCCACGAGCTCGGCGACCTGGGTGCTCGACAGCAGGGGTGGCGCGCCTCGGGATGGCCCCGAACCGACGCCGGGCCACTGTTCGGGGTTCACGAGACCACCTCCTGTGCCGGAGCAGCCACCAGGCGCTCGAAGAAGAACTCGAAGCGCTGGAAGGCCGTGCGGTACTCCGCTCCCTGTTGGGCAGCTACGAGCGGGCTCGCGCCGATCAGCCGCCAGCCGGCGCAGAGCGCGTCGAGGCCGGTGTGGAACGGCGGCTCTTGGTGCTCGCCGGTCTCGGCCGAGAGCGCCCCGGTCCCGTCGTAGATCGACCACCCGACGACTCGGCTGGCGAGGGAGGAGTTCGCGAGGTACAGCACCAGCACCTGCTGGCGGGTCGGCGCCGGCGCGCCGGCGAGCCAGGAGCTGGGTGCGCTCGTGCCCGCCTCCTCGAGCGGTGAGACGGTGCCGGCCCCACCTCGGATCACCGTCGCTTGGCTGGCCTCTGGGCTCGTGGGCACGGGCGTCCTCCTCGCGTCGTCTGCTCGAGCGTCCATTGTGGCCTGGAGCTGGGACCGAGGTCTGCTCGCGCCGCCGTGCGGGGTGCGCGAGGATTGGTGGGAAGCCAAGAGGTCGACCGAGGGACGCATCTTCGACCTCTCGCCCCGACAAGAAGGCCCGAGAAGAAGGACGGAGACCGGTGAGGGCCCCATGGGAGTGACGGTGCGTGGCGACAACCCGCACGAGAAGGCGAGCAACGGCTCGAAGGCGGGCAGCGGCTCGAAGGCGGGTAGCGGCGAGTGAGCAGGCTCCGAGCCGTTCTGGTCGGGGCCGGCGGCATGGGCAAGGCGTGGGCCGGAGCTCTCGTGGCCGACCCCAGGCTCGATCTGGTGGGTTGGGTCGACGTCGTCGAGGAGCGGGCGCGCGAGGCCGTCGGGGCGCTCGGTCTGACCGCTACAGGGGTCGAGGCCGACGTGGGCACCGCACTCTCGAGGCACTCGCCGGACTTCGTGGTGGATGTGTCGGTGCCCGAGGCCCACTACGAGGTGACGGCTACTTGTCTCCGACGGGGCGTCCCCGTGCTCGGCGAGAAGCCCATGGCCGCAACGATGGCGGAGGCCCGCGCGCTCGTCGAGCTGTCGGAGCGCACCTCGACGCTGTTCGCCGTCAGCCAGAACCGCCGCTACAACGCCGGCCTGGTGGCGTTCAAGGACCTCGTGGCCACGCGCCTCGGTGGTGTTTCCCAGCTCAACGCGGAGTTCTACCGTGCACCGCATTTCGGCGGGTTCAGGGAGGAGATGGCGAGCCCCTTGCTCTTGGACATGGCGATACACACCTTCGACGCAGCGCGTTATGTGACCGGGGCGGATGCCACCAGCGTGGTCTGCAGCGAGCTCAATCCGCCCTGGAGCTGGTACGAGGGGTCCGCGTGCGCGGTGGCAGACCTCGAGATGACCGGCGGGTTGCGCTTCACCTATCAGGGCAGCTGGTGCGCGCAGGGTTTCGAGACCTCCTGGGACTCGTCCTGGCGGGCGGTCGGACGCCTGGGCACTGCCCTCTGGGACGGCACCGGCGCTCCGGTGGCAGAAGTCGAGGTCGCCGGTAGCGACGCCACCGAACGGCTCGAAGCTCAACCGGCGGAAGGCTTCGCTGGTGGCATTGCCGGCTCGCTCGCCGACTTCGTCTCGGCACTTGGTGGCGGGGATCCGCCCATGGGGGAGTGCCACGACAACATCCGGAGCCTTGCCATGGTCTTTGCCGCCCTCGAGTCGAGCCGGACCGGGGCGCGAGTCGCGGTGGAGGCGTAGCAATGGCGAGGTCCGATGAGGCCGCTCTGGACTCCACCCCTGGATGCCGCTCGTCAGGCAGCCACCAAGGGCTGGCGTTGGCTCGCCGAGATGGAACAGCTGGCCGCCACCTTCACCGCAAGCGGCCTGCCCGACGGCTTCGCTGTCGCCGCCGCCGAGCTGTACGCCCGCCCGATCGAGTGGCGGACGCCGTTGCCGGCGGGGCCACGCTGGAGGCGGTCCTCGCTGCTCTGGTCACCGGAAGCGGCCGCTGACCGGCGTGCTCTATCCCTTACCGAAGGCGCCTTGGAAGCGTAGGTAGAAAGCAGCGAACACCAAGACGATACCGATGTTGAGGACCAGGCGCGCCCAGGTGTGGTGCCTGAACAGTGCTACGTCGGTGCCGACGATCACGACGACGAGCCCGATCACGTAGGCTCCGGTGGCCAGCCGTCCACTCACCTGCCGGAGCGTAGCGCCGGTCGGCGGACCGGTCGATGTCGGTGCCTCGTGCCAGCCGGTGCCAGACGGCGCTACCTCGCCCTCTGTTCGGGCAGCGGAGCCGGAGCGGAAGAGGAAGTATCGTTGCGACCGGGTTCACGGCGGAGGCCGGGACTACGGGGCCCATCGGGAAAGAGACACCGGAGCGTGGCGATGACGAGGCAGACCACATCTGGAGCTACTTGCCGAGCGTCGGGGTCGGTCGTGCGCCGCCCGGGCAGCTCGGGCCGCCACCTCCCTGGCCGGCTCGGGCTCCTCGGGCTCATTGCCGCGGTGGCGCTACTCCTCGCCGCCTGCGGGAGCACCACGGCGCAGAGCACGCCCGAGGCGTCGGTCGTGCGTGGGGGGACGGCCACCTACGCGCTCCAGGCCACCGACAGCTTCAGTTGGATGCTGCCGTTCGAGAGCTCTGCGAACGAGGAGCCGTGGGAGCTGGCGACCGACGAGGGCATGTGGCGCCCGCTGTACTTCGAGGGCCAAGGCGACAAGCCGGTGATCAACTACGGGCTCAGTTTTGCCTATCCCCCGGTCTACTCGGACCACGACACCACGGTCACGATCAGGCTGAAGCACGAGATGTGGTCCGACGGGGTGCCGGTCACCACCAGCGACGTCCGCTTCGGGTTGGAGCTCTACGAGGCGGGCGAGGACCAGATCGCCACCTTCGTGCCCGGCGAGCTCCCGCAGAACGTGGCCTCGATCGACTACGTGAGCCCCACCGAGCTCGTCTTGCACCTCGACCGCTCCTACAGCCAGCAGTGGTTCACCGACAACCAGCTCGTAGACCTCATCCCGCTCCCGCGCCAGGTGTGGGACAAGACCTGCGGGAGCTGCGCCGTCGGCCACGATGCCTCCACGCCGGCGGGGGCCAAGAAGGTGTTCACCTTCCTCTACGACCAGTCCAAGCAGCTGGCTACCTACGCCACCAACCGGCTCTGGCAGGTGGTCGACGGCCCTTGGCACCTCACGGGCTACGACCCGACGACCGGGCGGACCACCCTGAGCGTCAACAGGGCCTACACCGGTGCCGAGAAGCCCCATCTGGACAAGGTCATCCTGGAGACGTTCACGAGCGACACCGCCGAGGTCGGCGCTCTGCGCGACGGCGCCATCGACTACGGCTGGATACCCTTCACCGACCTCGGCCTCCGCCACTACTTCGAGACCCACGGGTTCACCGTCGCACCGTGGGCCCCGGACTACTTCGAGGAGGCCGAGCTCGGCTACACCGGCGCATACGCCAAGTTCGTCCGCCAGCTCTACATCAGGCAAGCACTGCAGCACCTCGTGGACGAGCCGTTGTACCTGAAGACGACCTTGGACGGGCTCGGGCAGCTGACCTACGGGCCAGCCCCCAACATCCCAGGAGACGTCTGGGCGAGCGCCGAGGAGAAGACCGACCCGGACCCCTACTCGCTCGGGGCGGCCCGGGCATTGCTGGCGAGCCACGGGTGGAGGAAGGGGTCGAAGGGCTACCTGGTCTGCGAGCGCCCGGGACCCAGGGCCTCGGAATGCGGCAGCGGTATCGCCAGGGGGACGGAGCTGGCGCTGCTCATGAACTACTCGACCGGTAGCGCCAGCACGCAGGGGCAGGCCGGGGCGTTCCAGACCGCAGCGCGCGGCGTAGGGATCGACCTCGAGCTGGCCCCGGAGAGTGCCGAGACGATGTACTCGATCGACGGCGTCTGCCCGAGCTCGCCGCCGTGCGACTTCGCCATCGCCCTCTACCCCCTGTGGTTCACCAACTACGGCGACATGAGCATCTACCCGACGGCGGGCTTCGCCTTCGGCAAGGGCGTGTTCTTCGGCGGGGGCTACGACTCGCCGACCTACGAGCACCTGCTCGGCCTCGCCCAGACCCACAGCGGAGTCCAGTACGTCCACGCCACCGAGAACTACCTGTCGAGGAACCTCGCCGCGCTGTGGTTCCCGACGGGGGACAACCAGATCTCGGTGGTGAAGGACACGCTCAGGGGCTGGCGACCCCAGCAGGTCTTCGGCGACTGGAGGGCGTCGCGCTGGTACTTCGTCTCGTGACCCGCCCGGGAGCGTGGACCCTCGGCCATCGCCCGACCCAGACCCTCTTTCCGGCGACCGACTGAGCCATGCCGATCGAAGCGCAGCTCCTCGACGACGCGGGGGCGACCGTCGGGGAGGGCCCGGTGTGGGACCAGGCGGAGGGGGCTCTGGTCTGGGTGGACATCCTCGCCGGCAAGGTCCACCTGAGCGAGGCGGACGGTCGTCGCCGGCGCAGTTTCGACGTCGGTACCCACGTCGGGGATGCCCTTCCCGCCGAGGGTGGCGGCTGGCTGCTCGTCACCTCCGACGGCTTCTCGCAGCTCCGGGCCGACGGCACGCTGACCGTGCTGCTCGACGTCCACTCCGCCGATCCTCACCTTCGCTTCAACGATGCCTGCTGCGACCCGGCTGGCCGGGCATTCGCCGGCACGATGCGCTACGACGAGGGGCCGGGAGAGGCGACGCTGTACCGCCTCGATGGCGAGCCGACCGGCTGGCGGGCAGTGGCGCTGATAGAGGGTGTGGGGCTCTGCAACGGGATCGGCTGGAGCCCCGAGGGCACCACCATGTACTTCGTCGACACCCTCTCGAGGCAGGTCGACGCCCACCCCTACGACCCTGAGACGGCGCAGATGGGGCCGGCGCGGCCCCTGTGCGAGATCGACGCGTCCGACGGGTCGCCCGACGGGCTTTGCGTCGACTCGGAGGGCGGGGTCTGGGTGGCCCTCTACGGCGGCGGCCAGGTCCGCCGCTACCTGCCCGACGGGCGCCTCGACGAGGTAGTCCGCCTGCCGGTCAGCAAGGTGACCTGCCCTGCCTTCGGCGGCGAGCACCTCAACCGGCTGTATGTGACCAGCGCCCGCGCCGAGGGGGAGCCCGGCAGCGGTGGCTTGTGGGCCGCCGCCCCGGGGGTCTCGGGACTACCGGCCACGCCGTGGCGCCCGGGGGGCGCGAGCCAGTAGCCGAGAGCTCGCTCTACCTCGAAGCCGGCCAGCGTCGGGAGCGGCGTCGAGCAGCGAGCGTGGTGTCGGCACCTGGTCCCCCATGTCCGTGGCCGCCCCGAGCAGCCCGCCCCGGGGGTTGCTCACGGGCCGCCCAGCGGTTGGCGACGCCTCGTGCGCCCCGGGTTGCCTTCCCGAGGGGGCGGTGATGTCACAGTTCCGGCCCGGACCACAACTCCTAGACGTGCGCACCGAGCTCCCGGAGAGAGCGGAGCAACCGGCCACCGTGGCGGAACCTCTGCGCAGGCATCGGACCAGACCGCAGCTCCAGGAGTTCGAGCGGACCTACAGGCGCAACGTCGCCGCAGTGATGAGCTACTTCGCCCGGCGCTGCCGTGAGCCCCAGATCGTGGCTGACCTGACCTCGGAGACCTTCGTTCGCGCCGCTGCCGGCTTTGGCAACTTCGACCCCGATCGAGGGTCGGATCGGGCCTGGCTGTTCGGGATCGCCGCCCACGTGTTCGCAGAGCATTGCGACCGGGTGGCCCGGGGCCAGGACGCCGTCTCGCGTCTTGGCAACCACCGGACGCTCGATGCGGACGAGATCGACGAGCTCGCCGGTCGAATCGACGCCGAGCGCGAGGGCGAGACGCTCATGCGCTGCTTTGCGGAGCTCCCCGACGCCGAGCGGAGCGCGATCGAGCTCGTCGACGTGGACGGGCTCACCCCGAAGGAGGCCGCAGCAGCGCTCGGTATCTCCCGGGTCGCCTTCCGCAAGAGGCTGTCACGGGCGAGGGCCCACCTCGGCAATCGAACCATCGACAGCAATCGAACCATCGACACAAGGAAGGGAAGGCAGGAGAGATGAGCAGTTTCACAGATCACCTCTGGCAGGATCTCGTTCGGGACCACGGACCAGAGCTCGCCCGAGCCGACAACGACAAGCCACGCCGGTTGGCTGTCGCCCGGCGGCCACGGGCGCTGGCGGCGGGCACGCTCGGGTTCGGAGCTGCGGTGGCGGCGATCGTCCTCGCGATCGGCGGCACGCCGGCCTACGCCGTCACGACCAACAGCAATGGCTCGATCCTCGTCACCTTGAACCAGACCTCGGCCCTTCCCCAGGTCAATGCGAAGCTCGCCTCGATGGGGGTCCCCGAGTCGATCTCCATCCAGATGGACTCGGGCACAGCGCCCGTGGCAGGCCCCGTCACCTGCTCGCCGGCTCCCGGTGTCTCCGGCCCGACGGTCGAGGTACTGAACGGCTCGAACGGGACCGACGTGATCCCCTCGGGCAACACCGGGGCAGGTACCTGGTACCTGGCCGGCTGCACCGTCTACAGCTCGGCCGCTAGCGGAGGTCGGCCGGCCGCCGGCAACAGCTGACCCAGTTGTCCGGCCGCCGAGGCGGGTGTGCCAGAGCCATGGCGCCGAGGTGGCCGGAGTGCCCTGGTGGGTCAGTCGTGGGCTCCGGGAACGTTCTGGTCCCAGTCGATCACCGAGCCGGTGGCTACGCCGCTTCGGTCCGAGAGCAGGAACACCACCAGGTCGGCGATCTCGTCGACCTGGCCCAGCTTGCCCATCGGGAGCTTCTTGGCGGCCGCCTCCGCCCATCCGTCACCCGCGCCGTGGAACTGCCGCTGGATGGCGTCCTCGCCCTCGGTCTCGGTCCAGCCGATGTTGAGGCCGTTGATCCGGATTCGATCCCAGCGGTGGGCGTGGGCAGCATTCTTGGTGAGGCCGGCCAAGCCGGCCTTGGTGGCAGCGTAAGGGGCCAGGTAGGGCTGGCCGCCGTGGGACGACATGGTGATGATGTTGACGATGGTCCCGGGGCTCTTACGGCGGAGCATGTCCTGGACCGCTGCCTGCATGAGGAAGAACGGCGCTCTCAGGTTGACCGCGACGTGGGCATCGAACAGCTCGGGCGTCGTGTCGAGGAGGCTGCCCCGGGTGGTGAGTCCGGCGGCGTTGACGAGGCAGTCGACTCTGCCGAAGTGCCCGACGGTGGCAGTGACCGACGCCCGGGCCGACACGACGTCGGCGACGTCCGCTCGCAAGTAGATGGCGTCCCGTCCGCCCCGGACGCCCAGCTGCTCGGCGGTGCGGATGCCGAGATCCTCTCGCCGGCCGCTGATCGCGACCGACGCGCCGGCGTCGACGGCTGCTCTTGCGATCTCCGCACCGAGACCGTCGGTGCCGCCGCTAACGAGCACCACCTTGTCGGCGAGCAGTGGCGCTTGGTGATGGTGGGCCGGCGATGGATCTTGCCAGGCTCGGGGCACGGGGCCTCCTTGGATCAGCTCGGCCCACAGGGCCTCGGCCCTTCGGGGCGTCGACGGTGGGCTCGAGGTTACGGCGGCCGGTGGAAGCGCGGCTGGGTCCAGCGGTGTGCCCCACGGGCGGGCTCAGGCGACGCCGAGGATGTGGTCCAAGGCGAGCTGGTCGAGGCGCTCGATGTTGGTGGCCCGCCGACCGGCGGCCTCGGGGTCGTAGTCCTCGTAGGCGCTGGCGTCGGCGAGGAGCTGGC
>JAKARG010000223.1 GCA_021819345.1 Actinomycetes bacterium
CGTTGCGACGCTCAGCCTGGCCCTGCCGATCGCGGCAGCCACCACCGCGCTCGGGATGCTCGGCCTCATCGGCCTGCACCTCGCAGTCGCTGCCAGCGTGATCCCCCAGATGCGCAGCACCGCCGTCGTGGCGGCCAGCCCGGTGGCGGGCGCGGCCGCCCCGAGCGGCTCTGCCCGGCGCTGGAGCGGACTGTCCCGGACAGCAGCCCTGCTCGTCGCTGCGGCGGTGGTCGGCGGCGGCGCCTTCGCGGCGGTCACCGGCGCCTCCTTCGCCTCCACCCTCGGCCGCCCCGCCGGGGGGCCCTTCGGCCTCGCTGCGCAGTTCGGCCCCATGCGCGGCTTCGGCACCTCTGCGAGCGGCCCCGGCGGCTGGGGCGGTGGACCGTTCGGTTGGAGCCGCCCGTCGAGCGCGGACGAGGAGACGTTCCAGGTGGCTTCCACCAACCCGGCAGGTCCCGGCTCGATAATCATCACCGGCGTGGTCGACGCCGGCGGGGTCGAGCACCCCGGAAGAGCGATCGACGGTGCGAGCTTCGCCGGCGGCAGCTTCCGGATCGACCACGCCTCGGGGCACCCGACCGAGCGCTTCGACCCCACCACCTGTGTCGGGACCATCTCGCAGGACGGCAGCTTCGAGGTGATCGACGGGACCGGCCGCTTCTCCCACCTGAGCGGCACCGGGCACTACGTGTTCCGGGCCACCTACACCACCGCTCGCGGCTCGACCGGCTGCGGGACTGCGACGACTGCCTACATCGAGCAGATCGACGGGGTCGTCGGGCTCAGCCCTTCGGTAGCCCGCAGCCTCGCCGCTGCGCAGGGCTGACCCCGCCTACCCGGACCGGCCCGTCGGGGTGGCGGCGGGCCGGAGCGGGCGGCGGGCAGATCGGCCGGGCAGGGCGGATCGAGGCTGCACCGGCCGAGGCGGATCCAGGCCCTCGGCTCAGCCCGAGGCGCCCACCGGCTCTAGCGGCGTGACCGGGTCGTCGGGGACCTCCACGGCGAGGTGCGGAAGGCGCCGCTCCAACCACGACGGCATCCACCAGTTGGCCCGGCCGAAGATGTGCATGAGCGACGGCACCAGCACCGTGCGCACCACGAAGGCGTCGATGGCGATCGCCGCCGCCAGGCCGATCCCGAACTGCTCGATGATCACGCTGCCGCCGAGCAGGAACGACAGGAACACGAGGATCATGATGCAGGCCGCCGCGGTGATCACCCGTCCGGTCTCCGCCTGGCCGGTGCTCACCGCCTGGTGGTTGTCGCCGGTGGCCCGCCAGGCCTCGTACATGCGGGTCACGAGGAAGACCTCGTAGTCCATCGACAGGCCGAAGAGGATGGAGAACATGATCACCGGCACGAACACCTCGACCGGCACCGAACCGGGGAAGCCGAGCAGCGGCCCGCCCCAGCCCCATTCGAACACTGCGGTCATGACCCCGAGCGCGGCGGCGACCGACAGCAGGTTCATGATCGAGGCCACGAGCGGGATCAGGACGCTGCGGAACACGAGCATCAAGAGGAGGAAGGCGAGGAGCACGACGACCGCCACGAACTGGGGCAGCTTGGCGGAGAGGATGTGGGCGAAGTCGGTCTGCTCGGCCGTGGCCCCACCGACGAGGACGTCGAGACCGCTGCCCGCCTCGGCCGCAGGGACGATCCTCGTGCGCAGGTCGTGGAGGAGCTTCCCGGTCGCCGCCGACTGGGGGGAGGAGGTCGGGTACTCGACGGCTACTGCCGCCTTGCCGTCGGGGCTCACCACCGGGTGGGGCCGGAGGTGGACCACGCCCACCTGCCGGGACACGTCGTCGGCCACCCGGTCGAACGCCGCGACCTGCGCCGGCGAGTGGATCTCGGCCACGAGCTGCAACGGTCCGTTGAAGCCGGGGCCGAAGCCGTCGGCGAGCAGGTCGTAGGCGATCCTCGTGGTGGAGCCGGCCGGGTCGGTGCCGGCGTCGTCGAGGCCGAGGCGCAGGTGCAAGAAGGGGACCCCGACCACGAGCACCACTGCGAGAGCCGCCGCCGCCCGGATCCCCGGCCGGCGCTGCAAGCTGCGCGACCAGCGGTACCACCAGCCGCCGACGACCTCCTCGGGCAGGGGGCCGGAGTCGGCCAGGCTGCGGCGCTCCCGGCGGCTGAGCACCCGCCGACCGAAGAAGCCGAGCAACGCCGGCAGCAAGGTGAGCGAGGCGAGCATGGTGAGCGCGACGGTCACCGTCGCCGAGATGGCGACGCCGTAGAGGAACGACACCCCGAGCACGAACTGTCCGAGCAGGGCGATGCACACCGTGATACCAGCGAAGAACACCGCCCGTCCGGCGGTGTTGACCGCGTTGGTCGCGGCATCCTCGAGGTCCCGGCCGGCGCGCACCCCGTTGCGGTGCCGGGTGATGATGAACAAGGCGTAGTCGACCCCTACGCCGAGGCCGATCAGCACCCCGAGGATCGGGGCGAAGCTCGCGATCGCGATCACGTGGCTGAGCAAGGTGGTGACCGAGTAGCCGATCCCGATCGCGACGAGAGCGGTCACTAGAGGCACCAGTGCGGCGAACAGCGCCCCGAAGACCAAGCCGAGCACGATCAGGGCGAAGAGAATTCCGAGCGGGGTCCCGTTGGAGCCCTCCTTGACGGTGGCGGACTCGACCGCCTGGCCCCCGAGGCCGACCTCGAGGCCCGGGCGGCGGATCGCCTCGGCGGTGGTGACCACCTTCTTCACCGCCGCCGTGGGCAGGTTGGTCGCCTGGGCGTCGAAGGTCACGGTGGCGAAGGCGATGGTGCCCGAGGGGCTGATCTGCTGGCGTGCGACGTAGGGGCTCACCACCGAGACCACCGTCGGCAGGTGGGAGACGCGGGCGAGCATGGCCTCGATGACCGGCCGGTCCGCCCCGGTGACCTTGCCGTCGGTGGTGTGCACCACGATCTGGTCGACGTCGCCCGATGCCTTGGGGAAGTGGTCCTGGAGGATGGTGAGGGCCTGCTCGGAGGGGGTGTTCGGCAGGTTGAACTTGTTCGAGTAGGCCGACTTGGCGGTCACCGCGGCGCCGGCGGCGACGAAGAGGACGACGATCCAGGCGGCGAGGACGATCCGTCGGTGCCGGAAGCACCAGCGGGCGAGTGATGACATCGGGAGCTCCGCGGTCGGGGGTGGGGGACCTGTGTCCAGGTACTGACCGATCGGTCGGTAGGATGGTATCGGGGTTCGAGGAGAAAGACGCAGCCATGCTCGAGGAAGCGAACGGGAGCGGCGCAGCGGTCGCCGGGGAGCACGAGCTCGGGGGGCAGCGGACCCGGGAGCGCATCCTCGCGGCGGCCCTGGAGCTCTTCGCCGGCCAGGGCTACGCCGGCAGCTCGATCCGCGACATCGCCGAGCGCGTCGGGGTCACCAAGGCGGCTCTCTACTACCACTTCCGCTCCAAGGAGGAGATCCTCGACGCCCTGGTCGAGCCGATCGTCGTCGAGCTCGAGGCCCTGGTCGCCCGTGCCGAGACCCGTCCCGCCCCGCCGGCCGGCGAGCTGCTCGGCAGCTTGGTCGACATCCTCTCCCGACGGGCGGCGCTGATCCGGGCGCTGATGGAGGACCCGAGTGCCCCGCGCCATCTGCACCGCCCCGAGATGCACAAGGCGATGGCCGCTGCGCTCGCCGAAGGGCCCGGCTGCCCCGGCAGGCTCCGGGCCTGGGCGGCGATCGGTGCAGCCCAGCTCGCCGGCTTCGTGGCGGTCAAGGCCCGCGCCGCCAAGGTCACGCCGGGCCAACTCGGTGCCGAGGACCTGCTCCGGGGGGACCGCCACCTGCTCGACGAGCCCGAGCGGGCCGAGATAGTCGCTGCCGCCCTCCGGGCGCTCGGGCGGGGCTGAGGGGACCTGCTCCACGGAGCCGCTCTCCGGACCGTCCCACCCAGCTGGTGGCCGGTCCGCTGTCGCAGGTAAGCGACTATCATCTCCTCTCGTAGATCGTAGCAATATCGGACACCGTTGCTTCTGCAGCAGCCAGGGGCCATGGGTGACCCTGACGTAATGCCTTCCCGGGTACCGACCGGGGCAGTCCGAGCGAAGGAGGAGCTACGATGCGACCCGAGGAGTCGGTCATGGACCAGAAGGATCGACAGAAGTTCCTGCAGGCCCTGCGAAGCGACCCGACCTTCCGCGAGGAGGTGCAGCGAGAGCTGTTGACCGAGCGCCTGCTCACCCTCCCCGAGGTGGTCGCCGCCCTCGTGGACGCGGTCGGTGCCCAGAACCGTCAACTCGCCGCCCAGAGCGCGCAGATCGCCGAGCTGAGCGCGACCGTGCGAGAGCACACGGCGCAGCTCGCCGAGCTGACGACGACGGTGCGCGAGCACAGCGCGCAGATCTCCGCCCAGAGCGCGCAGATCGCAGAGCTGAGCGCGACGGTGCGGGAGCACACGGCGCAGATCGCAGAGCTGAGCGCGACGGTACGCGAGCACAGCGCGCAGATCGCCGAGCTGAGCGCGACGGTGCGCGAGCACAGCGCGCAGATCGCCGAGCTCACCGCGACCGTCCGAGGGCAGCGCGAAGACATCGCCGAGCTGCGCCTGGACATCTCTGCCCTGATCGACGCCACCGCGCAGAACAGCCGGGACATAGCCGAGCTTCGTCGGGACCTGTCCGCTCTCACCGAGGTGACCAAGCGGATCCTCCAGACGGTGGAGACCGGCTTCGCCCTGATGCGCGAGGTCTTCACCACCCTGGCGGAAGGGCTGCTGCAGCTCCGCAGCGAGTTGACCGCGCTCCAAGGCGAGGTGCGCGACCTGCGCAGCGAGATGAACGCCGGCTTCGAGGCCACCTGCGCCGGCTTCGCCGCCTTCGACGCCCGCTTCGACCAGGTCGAGGCCGACGTCGGCGACATCCGCCGACGGCTGGCGTCCTAGCCCGAGGGCCGCCCCCTCCGGGACGGCCCTCGAATGTCAGGCGGGGACTTTCCCCCAGGGAGCACCCGGCGGCTATCCGGCGGACTCCGCTCCCGAGTCGCCGAAGGCACCCTCGTCGCCTGGCAGGTCCGGGACCACCCCGATCACCCCGCCATATCCCTGGTCGGCACCATAGCCCTGGTCGGCGCCGTAGACGCCGGCGTCCCCGTGGATCGAGGCCAGCCACTCCGCCAGGTCCTCGGCCCCGGCCTCCTCGCCCTCGGACCAGTAGGGCATCCGCTCGGCCTCGGGGGCGTCGATCACCAGGTCTCGGTAGCGGAGCATCCCGGTGCCGGCAGGGATCAGCTTGCCGATGATGATGTTCTCCTTCAGGCCGAACAGCTGGTCCGACTTGCCTTCGATCGCCGCCTCGGTGAGGACCCGGGTGGTCTCCTGGAACGAGGCCGCCGACAGCCAGCTGTCGGTGGCGAGGGAAGCCTTGGTGATCCCCATCAGCTCGCTGCGCCCTTCCGCCGGGCGCTTGCCCTCGGTGACCAGCTGGCGGTTGACCTCTGCGTAGGTGCGGGAGTCGACCCGCTCGCCGGGCAGGAACGGCGACTCGCCCTGCTCGGCGACCAGCACCCGGCGCAGCATCTGGCGCACGATCAGCTCGATGTGCTTGTCGTGGATCGACACGCCCTGGTCGCGGTAGACCTGCTGCACCTCGTCGACCAGGTACTGCTGGGTCTCGCGGATGCCCTTGATGTCGAGCAGCTGCTTGGGGTCCTTCGGGCCGTCGACGATCGCCTCGCCGGCGCCGATCTCGGCGCCGTCGCGCACCCCCTC
>JAKARG010000224.1 GCA_021819345.1 Actinomycetes bacterium
GTCGTTGACGGTGGCGTCGACTCCGGGGATGGTGTCGTGGGTGACGCTGTTGAGCCCGTCGGTGGCCCAGTGGCACCCGGTGGCGACGACCACGATCTCGGCCCCGTACTCGCAGGCCTCCTCCGCGCCGAGGCGGCTGTTGGTGTGGACCTCGACGTTGCGGAGCTTGTCGAGCTGGATCTGCCGGTAGTTGACCACCCGCTTCCAGTCCCCGAGCCCCCGGGCGGTGCCCCGGAAGATGTTCTCCTTGCCGTCGGAGTGGCCGAGGGTCGACACCCAGTTGACGTTGCCCCCGATCTCGGGCGCAGCCTCCACGAGGTGGACCGCCGACATCTCCCGCTTGCCGAGGACCATGGCGCATTCCATGCCGGCCGGGCCGGCGCCGACCACGAGGACCCCCTTGTCGGCGTTGGCGGCCCGGTGGAAGCGCTCGGGATGCCAGCCGCGGCGGTACTCCTCACCGGCGGTTGCGTTCTGGGTGCACACCATCGGCGGGCCACCGATCTCCCAGCGCGAGATGCACTGGTTGCAGCCGATGCACTCCCGGATGTCGTCGAGACGACCCTCTTCGATCTTCTTCGGCAGGAACGGGTCGGAGATCGAGGGGCGGGCAGCGCCGATGATGTCGAACTGGCCGGACTGGATGATCGCCACCATGGTGTCGGGGTTGGTGATCCGCCCGACTCCGACCACCGGCTTGTCGGTGTGGTTGCCCGGCTTGATCCGGCCGGTGTAGGGCTTCTCGTGGTTCTCCTCGAAAAAGCGCGACGGGCCGGCGTTCTGCCCCCACTCGGCGATGTCCCCGACGGTCAGGTCCCACAGGTCGACCAAGTGGTCGACGTGCTCGACGAAGCGGATCCCGTCCTTCTCGAGCTCGACGCCGGCCGGGCCGTAGAGCGTGTCGACCGCAAAGCGTGAGGCGATGGCGCAGTCGTCGCCCACCGCCTCGCGGACCTTCTCCAGGCTCTCTTTCCAGAAGCGCGCCCGGTTCTCGAAGCTCCCGCCGTACTCGTCGGTGCGCTTGTTGGCCCACGGCGAGAGGAACTGCAGCGGCAGGTAGCTGTGCGCCCCGTAGACGTAGATGATGTCGAAGCCGGCCTCCCGGGCACGGATCGCCGCGTCCACGTAGTACTGCTGCACGAGGCGGATGTCGTCGCGGTCCATGTAGCGCGGGTAGATGTTGGACTCGAACTCCGAAGCGATCTGGCTCGGCCCCCTCGGGGTGTCCCTGGTCTCCATGCAGGGGGCGTGGGGACCCCCGTACCAGAGCTCGATGCCCGCAAGGGCGCCGAAGTGGTGGAGCCGGTCGCACATCGCAGCGAGGTTCTGGACGTCGCCGTCGTCCCAGATCCGGGCCGAGACCCGCATGGTGTCGTCGGACTCGGGATGGATCGAGCAGTACTCGGTGCAGCAGGCCGCCCACCCACCCTCGGCCTTGATGCCCCGGTGGTAGGCCTGGAAGCCTGGCTTCTCGGACCCGGCACCGATGCAGTGGGGCACCTGGTAGAAGCGGTTGCGGAGGGTCTTCGGTCCGATCTTCACCGGCTCGAAGAGGACGTCGTACTTCGGGTCACGGGCCATTGCTCTCAGAACCTCCTGCGCCTGGACCGGCCGGGTCGGTAGGCGCCAGCCACTGCTGGCTCCGTCGTGGTCAACGCTCCCCCTCCCGTGAAGCCCTCGGTCGCCATCAACCTCAGTGGACGAAGTTTCACACTAGGGCGCGCCCAGGAAGCGCGCAACGGGCAGTGCGAGCCCGGCCGGGGCGGGCCGACAGGGTCCATGGCACCTGGCAGCCGGCGGGCGCGCCTGGCAGCCGGCGGGCGCGCCGGAATGCAGGACCGGGCTCCGACGTTCGAGACGGTGCCGGCCGAGATGCCGTCTGGAGGCTCGGTCGGCCCCAGAGGAGGAACTGATGCCCGCCGTCACAGTCGATGATCTCCTGACCCTTCCCCGGATCGCCCCCATCGACCCGGCCTCTGGGGCCCAGCGCCCGGTGCGCTCGGTGACCACCGCCCCGTCCGGCCTCGAGGGCGAGGGGTTCCCAGTGCGGAGGGCTTTCGCCGGTCTGCCGCAGTCCGAGCTGGACCCCTTCGTCCACATGGACCAGATGGGCGAGGTGGAGTACGCACCAGGTGAGCCGAAGGGCACCCCGTGGCACCCGCACCGCGGGTTCGAGACCGTCACCTACATGATCGACGGCATCTTCGACCATCAGGACTCGAACGGCGGCGGCGGGCGGATCACCAATGGCGACACCCAGTGGATGACCGCCGGTGCAGGGATCCTCCACATCGAGGTCCCGCCCGAGCAGCTCGTGGTCTCGGGAGGGCTCTTCCACGGCATCCAGCTGTGGGTGAACCTGCCCTCTGCCCACAAGTGGAACCCCCCGCGCTACCAGGACATCCGGGGCTCCGAGGCGAGGCTGCTGTCCTCGGCCGACGGCGGCGCGCTGGTCCGGGTCATCGCCGGAGCGGTCGACGGCCACGTCGGGCCGGGTTCGACCTTCACTCCGATCACGATGCTGCACGCCACCATCGGCCCCGGCGCACGGCTCGACCTACCCTGGCCGACCGAGCACAATGCCCTCGCCTACGTCCTCGCCGGACGTGGGAGCGCCGGCGCCGAGCACCGCCCGGTACGCGAGGGCCAGCTGGCGGCGTTCGGCCCAGGCGCCTCCCTCGCCCTCACCGCCGACGTGACCCAGGAGAGCCGCAGCCCCGCCCTGGAGGTCCTAGTGCTCGGCGGCCGCCCCATCCGCGAGCCGGTCGTGCACTACGGGCCGTTCGTCATGAACACCAGAGAGGAGATCGTCCAGGCGATGGAGGATTACCACGCCGGTCGCCTCGGCCGGGTTCCTGCCGAGGCGCTGCCTCATGTCGCCGCCGACGAGGGCCCCGCCCCGGCGCGCTAGCTCGCTGCCGACGCTGGCTCCGGGGCTCCGGCTGCTCAGCCGCGCATCCGGCCGCTCCCCTGGGCAACCGGGCACGGGGCCGGTTGGCCCGGTCCCGCTCCTCGGGGCACACTGTGGGTCGCGCTCGCCACCCAGACCCGACCCGAAAGGTGCTCGTTGTCCCCCACCACGACGATCGACGACCTCTACGACCGGGCCATGGGGTTCGCCCGTTCGGGCACCGACCCGACCGAGGCGGTCGCCGCCCTTGCCGAGGCTGCTACCGGGGCCCGACCGGCACTCGAAGAGGCGCGCAATCGCGTTGCCCGGCACATGCACGGGAGCTCGGCCGACGCCACCTCGGGGGTGGCCCTGTCTCTGCTCAACCGGGCCTTGGTAGAGGTGGGCTGGATCGACCCATACCAGTGGAAACAGCGCCTGGGCAACCGGCTGCGCAAGCCCTGACCCGAGCGAGGGCGCACCGGCTCGGCACGCCCCGTCCCCACTCGGGTGGCCGCCGCTCTCGCCCTCGACGCCAGCACCAGCTGTAGCCCAGAGAGCGCGCGTCAGGTCACCGGTAGGGAGTGCGACCCCTCGAAGAGCTGGAGGTCGATCCCGCGAGCTGCGATCTCTGCCAGCAGCTCGTCGGGCCGCTCGACGAGCTCGGCCAATCCCGCAGCGCCGCAGCGACCGAGGCGACCCGACCCGACCCGGATGGCTGCCAGGGCTGCGACCGTCCCCGACACGAGCGCCGGCCGGCCGACGCTGCCGAGCACCACCACCTCCGCAGAGCCGTTCCGAAAGCCGCGCACCTCGACCCTGGTCGCCCCGACAGCTCCCTCGGGGTGGGGTCGTCTCAGCATCGGGAGGGCAGCGGTCAGGCGGTCCCTCCGGGTCGCAGAGCGCCGGGCGCTCACCTTCCTGACGCCGGGAAAGGCGGGCGCCAGGAGCAGCGGATCGACCAGCCGGGCCCGATAGCAGTCGGCTCCACCCACCGGGTCGGGAAACCAGACGAGCTCTCGACCCGAGCCGCCGGCGCGCCGGCGCCACCCACCCTCGTACCATTCGACCGCGATCGCCGAGAGGGCGGCGTGGTGCGTGCGGGCACAGGTCGGGCCGCCGGTCCCGAAGCTGGCGACGTGGACCTCCGAGACCGAGTCCAGCCTCGAGGCGCCCTGGCGGGCGAGCAGGCAGGTGAGCCCGGGAGCCATCGTCGCACCGACCACCACCGCGCGACCGGCGGCCCGCGCCGTCGGGGCGAGGTCGAGGAGCTGCCCGACCTGATGAGGCTCGGCGACTGCGGCGACCACGTGGGCGCCGGCTCCGAGTGCCGCCGACGCGATCTCACCGGCACCCTCGGGCCGAGCGACGACGACGACGTCGGTCCCCGGGGCGAAGCGCGGGTGCTGCCCAGGGCGTAGCACCACCCGGTGGTCGAAGCCCTCCGCATTGCGCACGGCCCTCTCGTCGCGCGCGAACACGACGAGCGACTCGAGCTCGGTGCAGGTCAGCATCTGCCGGGCGACCCGCACGCCCACGGCGCCGAGGCCGACCAGCGCGGCCTTCACCTCGCTACAGCCTCCACCCTCGAGACGTCGGTCCGGCGGCGCGAGCCATCACCCGGGATCGTCGACCGGGAGCTCTCGCCAGCCGCCCCGGCGCGGCGGCGTGCCCCCGGTGCCCCGGAGCCGGACGATGAGCGCCGCCACGCCTGCCGCCAACAGCGCTACCGCCACCCGTCGCAGTGTCTGGACCACGAGGTGATCGTAGGCCCCCCGCCGGTCCCTGGAACGTGCCGCCGCCCCCTCTGGGACCGACCTCCCGACCGACGAGGCTCCCGGTCGGCGGATCGGCCGAGCCGCCGAGCACCGAGCGCCGAGCCGCCGAGCGCCGAGCCGCCGAGCGCTGCAACGAGGCCGCAGTGCTCCGTCTGGCCCAGAGCCGGGCGCCTCGAGTACCATGATCGTCCCGTCAACCCCCGGGGCTATAGCTCAGCTGGTTAGAGCGCAGCACTGATAATGCTGAGGTCGCTGGTTCGATTCCAGCTAGCCCCACCACCCAAACTCGCAGGTCAGGCGGGGTTTTTCGGGCGGCTGAGATGGGGGGCCAGCGGAGGGCGCGGTCAGTCTGCGGTCAGTCACCCGGCTGACGACATCGAAGACACCAGCGCCGAGCACGACTCGCAGGGACCGCCCGCGGGGGCACCTACACACCCGCGGCTAGCCAGCCAGTGTCGCTCACCTAAGATCCGCGCGCTGCCATCTCGCCTACACTCGCAACCGAATCGGCCTGTCGAGGGAGCAAGGTGGATGGACATCGCGAAAACGCCAGCGAGCCTGTCGATCGAGGCCATCACCGAGGCGTGGAAGAATCGCAGCCTTCGACCCAACGAGGAGTACCAACGGGGGGAAGCCTGGTCGGTCTCCCAACAGAAGCTTCTGATCGATTCGATATTGCGCGGATACCCGTTGCCGCGATTCTACTTTCACAAAAAGACCTCCAAGGGGCTTCTGGGCGGCTCTGAGAGCACCTTCGACATCATCGATGGTCAGCAGCGAATTATCGCCATGGCAGAGTTCGTAAGTGACCATTGGAATCTCTTTGACACGAAGGCCGACGACAAGGTTCCTCTTCCAGATTCGATCCGCAAGCTGCCGTGCCCATGGAGCGGACGAACTTTCTCTGGCCTAGACGAGAGCACCAAGGCCAAGTTCCTCGCCACTGAGGTGCCCGTCGTCGTGATCGATGGCGTTGCTACTCCCGATGAGATCCGGGATCTATTTATCCGTCTGCAAGCGGGAACTGCCCTCACTCGCC
>JAKARG010000225.1 GCA_021819345.1 Actinomycetes bacterium
CGCGCCTCCCGGCTCAGCTGGCCCCTGCGCCGGCCGGGCTCCGGCGGCGCCGGGCTCGACGGGGTGCTCGCCCGCGACTCGCTCGCCGAGGGTCCCGGGCTCGACTGGATCACCGAGCTCGCCGAGCGGCCCGACGTCGAGCCCTCCTGGGCCTCGACCCCCACCCCGGCCACGGTGTCCCCGGGAGCCGCGGAACCCGCCGGCGCGCCGCTCGGGGGTGCCTGGGGGGACAGCCCCTGGGAGGACAGTCCCTGGGAGGACATCGAGCCCGCCGGCACGCCGCACGGGAGCGCCTGGGAGGACATCGAGCCCGCCGTCATGCCCGCATCCGAGCTCGCTCCGCGGCCCGCATCCGGGCCCCACCAGGTCGCCTCCAGCTCGGGCCGAGGCCCTCTCGGCTCCACGAAGGCTCCCCGCTCCGATGCCAGCGCCACCGGAGCTGCCGCGGTCCCGACGAGCGGGGGCGAGCTGAGGAGAGCCGGAGCGCCGAGAGCCGGAGAGCGCTCCCCCGGCAGGGTCTCGCCGCTCGTCGACGTGCTGGTCCCTCTCGGGGGCTGGAAGGACGGCGAGTGGTGCTTCGACCGTCCCCTCGGCGACCTGCTCGACCCGGTGTTCGGCGGCGCGCCGGCCGAGCCGGCCAGCCCCGGCGACCGCTAACCTCCCGCGAAGACCTCCCAGGAGGACGTGGTGCCCTCGACCGCTGCGCTCGCCGTGATCTCGCTGCCCTTCGGCCTCGTGATCGGGTCCTTCCTCAACGTCGTGGTGCACCGGGTGCCAGCTGGCCGGTCGTTGTCGCGGCCCCGCTCGGCCTGTCCCGGCTGCTCCGAGCCGATCGCTGCCTACGACAACATCCCGGTCGTCTCCTGGCTGGTGCTGCGCGGTCGCTGCCGGCACTGTCGTCGGGCGATCTCGGTCCGCTACCCACTCGTCGAGGCAGGTACGGCCGCCCTCTTCGCCGGGGTCGGGCTGCGCTTCGGGTGGACCTGGACGACTCCGGCGGTCGACGTCTTCGTCGCCGGCCTGCTCGCCCTGGCGTGCGTCGACCTGGAGCGCTACCTGCTCCCCCGGCGGATCGTGTACCCCATGGCGCTCCTGAGCGGGGGGCTCCTCGTGGTGGCGTCGGCGGCCTCGGGGGACTGGGGGCATCTCGAGGTGGGGGCGGCCTGCGCGGCGGTGGCCTTCGGGGTCTTCTGGGCGCTCAACCGGGCCAACCCGCGTTGGCTCGGCTTCGGCGACGTCCGCCTGGCCGCAGTGATCGGCCTCGTGCTCGGGTGGCTCGGGGCGGACTACGCCCTGGTCGGCTTCCTCGTCGCCAACCTCGCCGGTGTGGTGGTCGCCGGAGGGCTCATGGCATCTGGCCGGATGGGCCGGCAGACCCCGATGCCCTACGGGGTGTTCCTCGCCGCCGGGTCGGTGCTCACCGTGCTCGCCGGCGCCCCCCTGACCCAGCTGCTCGCCGCCCACCCGATCTGAGGTGGGGCGGGTGAGGACTACGGGGACATCCTCCCCGTCCGGGTCGTGGACGGGCACGGGGCGCGGCCCCTCCGGAGACGTCGAGCCGGCGGCCCTTCCACCCACCGAGCGCCGCTCCCCGGCCGCGACGCTCCTGGCGGAGCCCCCTGGGGCAGGCGCCGTCGTGCGCTCCTCGCCCTCGCCGGGATCCGCTCTCGCGTCCCGCTCGCCGGGAGCCGAGCCCGGCCGGCGCACTGCCGGGTCTGCCACCCGCCGGTTGCGGGCGTCCTGGGGGGTCGAGCTGGCGGTCATCGGCGTGGTCGGCCTGGTGCTCCCCCTCGGCCTCGCCGCCCACTACGGCACCCTCGGAGCCCCGACGGCCGACGACTGGGCCTACGACCTCGCGGTGTTCCACCTCTTCGAGACCGGCCGGTTCTTCCTCTACCACTGGGTCACGATCAACTTCGTCGGCCAGGCGGCCCTGGCGCTGCCGGTCGTGGCGATCTTCGGTCGCCACATCGCGGCGCTCAACGTCTGGACCTGCGTCGTCGGCTTCGCCGGGCTGGTTGCCACGTGCCACCTCGGTCGCAGCCTCGGGTTGTCGCGGCTAGCCGCGCTCGGATCGGCCGTCTTCCTCGGGCTGAGCCCGGTGTGGCTGCAGCTGTCGGTCTCGTTCATGACCGACGTCCCGGCGCTCAGCTTCGGCCTGATCGCCCTGGCGCTCTTCGCCGCCGACCGCCGCTCGGAGCGTTTCGTCACCCCCCTTGCGCTGGCCTCCCTTGCGGCCGGCCTGATCGCGTTCAGCATCAGGGAGACAACCTTCCCGGTGCTCGTCGGCATCGTCGTCGCCCGCGCCTGGCGCGACGGTCGCCCTTCCCTGCGGGCGGTGCGCAACTGGCTGACGGTCGCGGTGGCTGCCGCAGGCGCGACCGTCGCCGAGTACGCCTGGCGCCACACGCTGCCCGGCGAGGGCTACCAGGCCCCGCCATCCATCCACCCGCTGTGGGTGCTCCGCCTGGCGTCAGACACCTGGACCTGGCCACTGCTCGGGCTGTTACTCGCCCCGGCGGCGATCTACGCCGGCGGGTGGGCTGCCCTGCGCCGGGCCATGGCCGAGCGGCCACTTCGCCTCGCTGCCGCGTGGCTGGTCATGCCGGTGCTCCCCCTTCTCGCCCACTTGGTGTCCGCCGAGGCGTCCCTCTCGGCAGGCTTCCCCGGGGAGCTCACCTTCTTGTCGTCAGCGGTCCTGCCCTTCGGCAACCAGCTCTTCGACCTGTCGCTGTCGAGCTCTGCTGTACCCGGTGGGCTCTGGCTCGTCCTCGGCGTTGACGTCGCTCTGAGCGTGGTCGCAGTCGCCTCGTGGCTCATGATCGCGGCGCTGGCCGTCGAGGCCATCTTTCGGAGCCGGCCGGCCGGGGCCGCCAGGCGATGCCCCGGCGGCTCTCGGGCACCCGCCTGGGCAACTGGCAACCCTGGGGCTCGCCGGGCCGTGCTCGTCGCCGGCTTGCTGAGTGGGACCGTCTTCTGCCTGCTACTGGCGACCGGGTTCGCCCTCTTCGAGCGCGACGAGATGGTCGCGGCCATCCCCCTCGGGCTCCTGCTCGCCTCCCACCGCCGACCTGGCTCCCAGCCGCTCTGCCGGCTCACCTCTTGCCCGGCCCGCCGGCGGCGCAGGCTCACCCGCTCCGGCACCTCGCTCGTGGCCGTGGCGCTGATCTCGGTCGTCTCGCTCGGGGTGAGCGCACGTGACCTCGCCAGCGACGGAGGCACCTGGAGCTTCGCAGCGACCTTCACCCGGGCGCACCCGGGACTCGGCGCGTCGGGCATCGAGGCCGGCTGGGTGTGGGACAGCTTCCACTCGGGGCGGATGGGGGCCTCGCTGCCCGGAGCGTGCTATGCCGAGGTGCTCACCACCACTGCGACGCCGGGGATCGACCGGCGCCACCTCCGCTTCCCCCTCGCCGCCGAGACGATCGAGGCGGCGCCGGTCGAGCCGGAACCCCGGTCCTGCGACGGCCGCTACGGGCTCGGGCGCGCCGGCGCCAGAGCTGGCGCTCCCGCTAGCCGCCCGCCGAGGATGGCACCGGGCGGACCAGCCGGGCGAGCGAGGCCAGTACCCCGTTGACGAAGCGTCCGGAGTCCTCGGTCGAGTACTGCTTGGCGAGCTCGACGGCCTCGGAGAGCACGACCGCAGTCGGGGTTCCCGGCTCGCCGATCAGCTCGTAGGTCGCCATCCGCAGCACGTTGCGGTCTACCGCCGGCATCCGCTCCACCTGCCAGCCGACTGCGTGCTCGCCGAGGAGACGGTCGATCTCCGCCGCGTGCAGCTCGACTCCCTCCAGGAGCGCCAGCACGTAGGGGTCGGGGCTCACCGGCAGCTCGGCCACCAGCTCGCCAGGTCGCTGGCCCTTCACCTCGGCCTCGTAGAGCAGCCCGAGGGCCCGCTCGCGCGCCTGGCGCCGGGCGCCAGCAGGGGCCACGGCTAGGAGCTGGCGCGCGTGAGGTACTCCCCTGAGCGGGTGTCCACCTTCACCCGGTCGCCCACGCCGACGAAGAGGGGGACCTGTACCTGCAGGCCGGTCTCTAGGGTCGCCGGCTTGCGAGCCCCCGAGACCCGGTCGCCCTGCAGCCCCGGCTCGGTCTCGGTGACCTCCAGCTCGACTGCCGCCGGCAGCTCGACGCCGACTATCTCGCCGTCGAAGATCTGCAGCACTGCGGAGTCGCCCTCCTTCAGGTAGCCGGCGGCGGCACCGAGGGCCCCCCGGGGAGCGTTGATCTGCTCGTAGTCACCGGTGTCCATGAACACCAGGGCGTCGCCGTCGGGATAGAGGTACTGCATCTCCCGCTTGTCGATCAGGGCCTGGTCGAGCTTCTCGTCGGCCCGGTAGGTGCGCTCGAGCACCGCTCCGCTACGGACGTTCTTCAGCTTGGTCCGCACGAAGGCTCCACCCTTGCCCGGCTTCACGTGCTGGAACTCCACGACCGAGAAGAGCCCCTCGCTCAGGTTGAGGGTCATCCCGTTCTTCAGGTCGTTGGTCGATACGGCGGGCATCAGTGGTCCTTCGGGGCGAGGGTGAGCGGGTAGCAGCCGGCGGCGGTCACCACCACCGTGTCCTCGATGCGGACCCCACCGACACCGGGGAGGTACACGCCGGGCTCGACAGTGACGACTTGGCCGGCACGGAGCATATCGGTCGAGCCCGCCGCGACCGACGGGGCTTCGTGGATGTCGAGGCCGACCCCGTGGCCGGTGCCGTGCACGAAGCGCTCCGCCCAGCCGGCCGTAGAGATCACCTCCCGGCACGCCCGGTCGACCTCCGAGGCATCCACCCCGTCGGCGACTGCCGCCACGCCGGCCGCCTGCGACTCGGCGACGACCGCCAACGCCCGCCGCAGCTCCGGGTCGGCGACCTCGCCCACCACGAGCGTACGGGTCATGTCCGAGCGGTAGCCGTCGACCTCCGCCCCGAAGTCCACCACCACCGCATCACCCGCAGCGATCCGCCTCGGGGTGGGCCGGTGATGCGGCATGGCTGCCGCCGGCCCGGCAGCGACGATCGTCTCGAAGCCGGGGCCGTCAGCGCCGTGGGCCCGCATCGCGGCGTCGAGGGCGGTGGCCAGCTCTGCTTCGCTAGGCCCTCCCTCGAGGCTCCGGGCGACCTCGGCGAGCGCCGCGTCGGCCGCCCCGGCGGCGAGGCCGATCCGGGCCAGCTCTGCGTCGTCCTTGACCCGGCGCAGCTCTTCCACGAGGCCGGTCGTGGCGACGAGGTCGACCCCGGGGAACCAGGTCGCCGCGAAGTCGAGCTGGCGCGCCCAGCTCACGTGCTCGGACTCGAGGCAGAGTGCTCCGAGCCCGGCGGCACCGACGACCGAGCCGGCGACCCGGGCCCGCTCCTCGGCCGACAGCCCCACCTCGACCACGACTCCGGCGCCGGCGGTCTGCTCGGCGGCCTGGGTGGCGTAGCGCCCGTCGGTGAGCAGCACGTTGCGCGAGGGCAGCACGAAGAGGATCCCCGCCGAGCCGGCGAAGCCGCTCAGGTAGCGGACGTTGGTGAGGCTCGTCACTGCCAGGGCGGGAAGGCCGTCGCGCTCCAGGCGGTCCCGGAGCCGACCGAGACGCCCGGCGTGGTCCATCGGCGGGAGAGGTCTCTCGGTTGCTGCAGCCGGCATGCTCGCACGCTACCGGCCGCCGTGCGGCGCTC
>JAKARG010000226.1 GCA_021819345.1 Actinomycetes bacterium
CCCATGCCCGGGCCAGCCGGGCGGTCCGGCGCCGGCGTGGCGAGCGCGGAGCCCCGGCCGGTGGAGGTGGCGGCCGCGACGGCCGAGGCCAGCTCGGCCAGGCTGGTCTGCTTGCCGGTGCCGACGTTGAGCAACAGCCCGCTACCCCTCGACGCGGCCCGGGCCAAGGCGTCGACGGCATCGTCGACGTAGAGGTAGTCGTCGGTGCCGCCGGGACCACCCGAGGAGTCGATCGGCTCCCCCCGCGCAGCTGCGGCGACCAGAGCTGCGACCACGCCGGCGGTCGCCGGTTGGCGCGGTCCGTAGACCTCGGCCATCGCAAGGGCGGTGTGCTCGAGGTCGTAGAGCTCCCGCCAGAGGCGGAGCGCGTCGAGGACCGCCCGGTCGGCGATGCCGGCAAGGCTGCGGGGCTCGATGGGGTGCGACTCGCGGATCGGGAGCTGCTTGGCGGTCGCCTCTGCGTAGATCTCGGCGGCCCTCAGGACCACCACCACCTTGGTGACCCCGCAGCGCTCCGCCGCCACCAGCAAGCGCATGGCGGCGGCCAGCCGGGCGGCGGCCCTCGTCGCCGGGTCGGCCGTGCTGGCCCCCGGCCGGGCGAGGTGGAAGACGACCTCGGGGTGCCGACGAGCGAGCAGGGCCTCGAGCTCGTCGCCGCCGACGTCGAGGCGGCTGAAGCTGAGCCGTCCCCCGGCGCTGCCACGCGCGTCGGCGAGGTTGGCGAGCGCACCTCCGGAGAGGTCGTCCAGTGCATCGACCGCATGGCCTTCGGCCAGGAGCCGGTCCACGAGGTGCGAGCCGACGAAGCCGGCCGCCCCGGTGACGAGGACCCTCACGGCTCCGGGAGGCGGACCCCGACCAGCTCCTCCCCCGCACCCACCGACGCTCCGGCACCGAGGACGCACAGCTCGGCCAGGCTCGCACCCTCCCCCACCACTGCCCCGGGGCCGAGGATCGACTCGACCACCACTGCGGCGGGCTCCACCCGGGCGCCGGCCATGAGCACCGAGCGCTCGACCCTCGCCCGCTCCCCGACCCAGGCGTCGGGAGCGACCACCGAGCGCTCCACCACCGCGCTCGGCGCCACCCCGGCGGGCAACGGGACCCCCTCGGCGTGCAGGAGGTTGGCCTCGAGGTAGCTGCGGGGAGTCCCCGCATCGAGCCACGCCGCCTGGGAGCCGAGGGCGTAGAGCCTTCCCGAGCCGCAGAGCCCAGGGAAGGTCTCCCGCTCGATCGACACCCGCCGGCCGGCGGGGATCGTGGCGAGCACCTCGGGCTCGAGCACGTAGATCCCCCCGTTGACGAGGTTGGTCGGGGCCTCGCCAGGTGGCGGCTTCTCCAAGAAGGCGAGCACCCGCCCGGAGCCGTCGGTGGGCACCACCCCGAACGCCGACGGGTCCTCCACCGGCGTCAGCTGGATCGTGGCGAGCGCCCGGCGCCGGCGGTGGAAGGCGACGAGCGCGCTGAGGTCCACGTCGGTGAGCACGTCTCCGTTGCAGACCAGGAACGTCTCGTCGACCCCGGCCCGGGACGCCGCGAAGGCGACCGCCCCGGCGGTATCGAGCGGCTCCGCCTCGACCGCGTAGCTGAGCCGCACACCGCAGCACCGGGCGTCGGGAAAGGCGGCGACGAAGGCGTCGGGCTGGAACCCGAGGGCGAGCACCACCTCGTCGACCCCGTGGGCTGCGAGGTGCTCGACGACGTGCTCGATCATCGGGCGGCCCCCTACGGGGAGCATCTGCTTGGGAACGGTGAGGGTGAGGGGACGAAGCCGGGTGCCCATCCCCCCGACCAGCACCACCGCCCTCACGTGCCAGAGGAGGTCTTGCCCGAGGCAGCCTTCGCACTGGTCCCGGCAGTGCCGGCCGAGCTCTTCGAGCCGGCCGTGGTCTTCGAGCCGGCCGTGGTCTTCGAGCCGGCCGTGGTCTTCGAGCCGGCCGTGGTCTTCGCCGAGGCCTTGGCTGCCGCCTTGGCGGTGGACTTGGTCGTGGTCTTGGACCCGGCCTTGGTGGTGGTCTTGGACCCGGCCTTGGTGGTCGTCGAGCTCGGCACCGTGGTCGTGGGCGTGGTGGCGGCGAGCGCCTTGGCGAGGTTCTTGCTCACATAGGAGGGAGGTGCGGGGATCTTGGCCTTGTCGACGTGGGGAAGGAAGGCGATGGTCACCTCCGCCTGGTCGGCCAGCCGGATCGAGATCGGGTTCTGCGACAGGACCGCTCCGGTGGGGTCCCCGGCGAAGGCGTACTGCTTCACGAACACCTCGGCCGGCCGGGAGCCGCAATAGGCGCCGCTCACGTAGTCCTTGCCGCCGGGCAGCTGGACCTGGTTGGCAGACAGGGTCATGCCGACCGACGAGGCGAACACGCCGAGCGTCGCGTTCTTGCCCGCCGCGGAGGCCACCTTCGGGGCGATGTGGATCACCCCGTTGCCAGCGGTGCTGATCCCCGTGGTGGTCTTCGGGTGGTCGATCGGCTTCTGCCACTTACCGCAGATGTCGACTGCGTAGCCCTCGTTCCACGGGGTGCCGCCGACGAGGGGCGCGACCTTCGCGTTCGCAGCCGTGGTGGCATCGATCTTGTGCAAGTAGGACTGGCGGCTCGTGTAGGTGAGGGCCACGCCGACCACGACGACCACTGCGATGGCGAGGGTGTAGCCCCAGGAACGGTTCTTGCGGTGGATCCGGCTGCCGCCGGTCCCCGCGACCCTTGCGACTTTCTTGGCTGACGACGCCTTACCCATGGTCCCTCGAGGTTACCGGCCGCAGAGGTCGGTCCCGGATCGCCTGGCGGGGGGAGCCGGTCGAGACCCGGTGAGCCACCGCGGCCACCCCCACCCGTCCGGCCAGGCCGGCTGCCACGACCGGCAGCACCAGGCGCCGGGGGCCGTTGGTCGTCGCCCGCGCGAAGCGCCACAGGGATCGGTGGTGGGACACGAGCATCCGGTAGGGGTGGAGGTCGGCGGAGACCCCCTGGACGTGGGTCACCTCTGCGCCCGGCTCGTAGCCGACCGCCCAGCCGGCCCTCCACGCTCTCCAGCAGAGGTCGACGTCCTCCAGGTACATGAAGTAGGCCGGGTCGAAGCCGCCGATGTCGTCCCAGGAGGCCCTCCGCGCCAGCACGCATGCACCCGAGACCCAGTCGACCCGGGCGGGGCCGGCGTGGTCCCAGCCGAGCATCCGGTAGCGGGAGGTGAAGCGATTGCGGGGAGCGATCAGCCCGAGCGCCCCGTGACCGAGGGCGTCGACCAGGTCGGGGAAGATCCGGGCGGAGGGGTAGACGCTGCCGTCGGGGTTGCGCACGAGCGGGCCGACCAGTCCGAGGTCGGGCTCGGAGTCGAGCCGGCGGACCAGGGCATCCACCGCCCCGGGCGCGACCATCACGTCGGGGTTGCAGACGAGCAGGTACGGCAGGTCGGCATGCCGCGCGCCGAGGTTGGCCGCCCGCCCGTAACCGAGGTTGCCGCCGGCGCCCACCCAGCGCAGCTCCGGGTCGGCGCGCAGCGCCGCGGCCCGCTCCGGTGCGCTCGATCCGTTGTCCACCACCACCCGCGCGCCCACCCCCGCTGAGCGAAGCGACTCCAGGCAGGCGACGAGGTGGCCGCCGGCGTGGTAGTCGACCACGACAGCCGCCACCCCTGCGGCGGGGCGGCTCACCCGATCAGCCGGCGGAGGTTGCGCTCCAAGGCCTCGTGGTGGTCGGCCAGGAGCGGCTCGCCGGCGAGCCTGAGCGCCGCGTTGTCGAGCACCGAGCTCGCCGGCCGGCGGGCGGGCCGAGGGGGGTCCAGCTCGGCGGTGGAGATCGGCACCACCCGCCCCGGGTCGTGGCCGGCGGCGGCGAGCACGTCCCGGGCGAAGCCGTACCAGGTCGTCGGCCCCTGGTTGGTGACGTGGAACAGCCCGGCGCGCCGACCGACCGCCAGGCGGTAGATCGCCCCGGCGAGGTCGTCGGTGAAGGTGGGGCATCCCCGCTGGTCGTCGACGAAGGCTAGCGGTCCGTCGCCCGCCGCCAGGCGCAGGAGGGTCTTCAACATGTTCGAGCCGTGCGGCCCGAGCACCCAGGAGGTCCGCACGATCGTCGAGCCCGGGAGGCCGGCCGCCTCGAGCTCGCCCCCGAGCTTGCTCCGCCCGTACACCGAAAGCGGGCAGGGGGGGTCCCACTCGACGTAGGGGTCGGCCTTGGTGCCGTCGAAGACGTAGTCGGTGGAGACCTGCACCAGGTGCGCTCGGGCACGCTCGGCCGCCTCGGCGAGATGGCGCACGGCGAGCGAGTTGGTCCGCCAGGCGCGATCGGGGTCCGACTCGCAGGCGTCGACGGCGGTCCAGGCGGCGCAGTTGACCACCAGGTCCGGGGCGAGCTGGCCGACGAGGGAGGCGACCGCGTCACGGTCGCCGACGTCGAGGTGGGCCCGATCGACGGCGACCAGCTCGTGGTGGGCGCCCGCAGAGAACGCCGCCTGCAAGTCGGTGCCGAGCTGCCCCCCGGCGCCGGTGATCAGCACCCTCACCGGCGGGCGGCCCCGAGGCGCAGCGGCTCCCACCACCAGCGGTTGTCCCGGTACCAGGCGACCGTCTCTGCCAGCCCCTCGTCGAGCGACCTCCGCGGTGCCCACCCGAGCGCCGAGATCCGGGTGGTGTCGAGCGCGTAGCGCCGGTCGTGGCCGAGGCGATCTGCGACCATCTCGATGCGCTCGGCACCTGCCCCGACCAGCGCGAGGATGCGCTCGGTCAGCTCACGGTTGGTGACCTCCTCGCCCGCCCCGATGTTGTAGACGAGCCCCTCTTTCCCCTCTCGGAGCACCAGGTCGACGGCGGCACAGTTGTCCTCGACGTGCAGCCAGTCGCGCTGGTTGAGCCCGTCGCCGTACAGCGGGACCTTGCGGCCGTCGAGCAGGTTGGTGGTGAACAGCGGGATCAGCTTCTCCGGGTACTGCCACGGCCCGTAGTTGTTGGCACTGCGGGTGACGACCACCGGCAGGCCGTAGGTCGAGTGGTAGGACAGTGCGATCAGGTCGGCGCCGGCCTTGGAGGCGCTGTAGGGAGAGCGGGGCTCGAGCGGATCGGCCTCGCTCGAGCGGCCGCTCTCGACCGACCCGTAGACCTCGTCGGTGCCGATGTGGACCACCCGGGGCACGCCCAGCTCCCGGCACACCCCCATCACCGTGTTGGTCCCCACGCAGTTGGTCATCACGAAGGCGTCCGGACCGGCGATCGAGCGGTCGACGTGGCTCTCGGCTGCGAAGTGGAGCACGGCGTCGCAACCCTGCACCGCCGGCACGAGGGCGTCCCGGTCGCACACGTCGCCCTCCACGAAGCGGAACCTCCCCGGCCAGCGCTGCTCGACGTCGCGTAGCGTCCGGCGGTCGCCGGCGTAGGTGAGCGCGTCGTAGACGGTCACGGTGTCGTCGGTGCGGGCGAGGACGAAGCGGGTGTAGTTGGAGCCGATGAAGCCGGCGCCGCCGGTCACCAAGAGGTGCATGGCCTGCGAGGCTAGGCGACCGGCGCTCCTGCAGGGCCGGCGGGGGGTCGAGCCGACAGGGCCGGCGGGGGGTCGGGCCGGCAGGGCCGGCGGGGCGGGGGGTCGGGCTGGCGGCGGCTCGGGCCGGCAGGGCCGGCGGCGG
>JAKARG010000227.1 GCA_021819345.1 Actinomycetes bacterium
CTCGGCGGTGCTGCAAGCGCCGTTCCGCTCGGGGATCGCCATCGAGGACTACCAGCTCGACCCGGTGGTGCGCGCCTTGCGCATGCCTCGGGTGAACCTGCTGATCGCCGACGACGTGGGTCTGGGCAAGACCATCGAGGCGGGGCTCGTGGTCCAGGAGCTGCTCCTGCGGCACCGTGCCCGCACGGTCCTGGTCGCGTGCCCGGCGAGCCTGTGCGTGAAGTGGCGTGACGAGATGGCCGAGAAGTTCGGCCTGGAGTTCCGCATCGTGAATGCCGAGCTGCTCCGCCACCTGCGTCGCACCCGTGGGCTGCGGGCTAACCCGTGGACGCACTATCCCCGGCTGATCGTCTCGGTCGACTGGTTGAAGCGGGACCGGCCGATGCGCCTCCTGCGGGAGGTGCTGCCGGCCACGGCCACCTATCCCCGGACGTTCGACCTGTTGATCGTGGACGAGGTCCACAACGTGGCTCCGGCCGCCCGGGGTCGCTACGCCACGGACTCGCAGCGCACCCAGGCAATCCGGGCCATCGCTCCGCATTTCGAACACCGGCTTTTCCTGTCGGCCACGCCGCACAACGGCTACCGAGAGGCATGGACGGCCCTGCTGGAGCTGCTCGACTCCCAACGCTTCGCCCGAGGTGTCGACCCGGACCCGGCCCAGGTGAGCCGCATCATGGTCCGCCGGCTCAAGTCCGAGCTTCCCGCCCTCGACGACGGCACCCCACGGTTCCCCCGCCGAGTGGTGGAGGCGATCGAGGTCGTCTACCCAGACGAGGAGCGGGAGGCTCATCGGCTGCTCCAGGAGTATGCGGACCTCCGCCGTCGGGTGGCCGGGGACCAGCCGGGACGGATGGCGGCGGAGTTCTCGCTCAAGCTGTTGAAGAAGCGGCTGTTCTCGTCACCGGCGGCGTTCGCCCGCACGCTGGACGTGCACCGGGAGACGGCCCTCGGGGGAGCCCGTCAGGTGGAGCGTCGTCCGGCACTCAGGGTGCTCAGCGCGGCGATCGACCGTACCGAGGACGACGTCGCCGACGAGGAGGAGCAGGCCGAGGCGGTGCGCACTGCGCTCACCGCCTCGGCGCAATGCCTGGGCGGGCTCAGCTCGGAGGAGACCCGCCTGCTCGACCGTCTCCAGGGGTGGGCATCGGGACTCGCAGGGCGGCCTGACGCGAAGGCGGGCGCGCTGTTGTCCTGGTTGGACGAGACGGTTCGACCGGTTGGTCCTGACGGAGTGCGCCGGTTCGGCGACGAGCGGGTCATCGTGTTCACCGAGTACCGGGACACTCAGAGGTACCTCATTGATCTGCTCGTCGCCCACGGCTTGGGTGGTGAGCACGGCGAACGCCTGGCGCTGCTGCACGGCGGGATGGACGAGACCGAGCGGGAGCACACGAAGGCCGTCTTTCAGGCTGACCCCTCCCTCGACAAGGTGCGGATCCTCGTCGCCACCGACGCCGCGTCGGAAGGCATCGACCTGCAAGCCCACTGCCACCGGCTCGTCCACTACGAGATCCCCTGGAACCCGAACCGGCTCGAGCAGCGCAACGGCCGCATCGACCGCCACGGACAGACGGCCCCCGACGTGCGTGTCGCCCACTTCGTCGGCGCCGGGTTCGAAGCCGCACCGCCGGGCTCGTTGGAGGACGACCTGGAGTTCCTGCACCTGGTGGCCGAGAAGGTGAACGCCATCCGAGCCGACCTGGGCTCGGCCGGCCCGGTCATCGCCGCCCAGGTCGAGGAACGCATGCTCGGCCGCCGACGCGACCTCGACGAGACCGAGATCGACCGGGCGGCACCCAAAGGGCGCCTGGCCCGGGTCGAACGGGACCTCCGGGAGCAGATCGCCCGCCTGCGGGAACGGCTGGCCGATAGCGTAAATCAGCTGCACCTCGCACCGGACAACGTCGAACGGGTGGTGCGGACCGCCCTCGCTCTCGCGCATCAGCCCGACCTCATCGACGTCACCCTCGACCGACCCGGCACCACAGGCGCACCGGTCCGCGCGTTTCGCCTTCCACGGCTCACCGGGAGCTGGGCGCGCTGCGCTGAGGGCCTCGCCCACCCGGTGACCGCCGAGATCCGCCCGATCACCTTCGACCACGCGGCCGCCTCGGGGCACGACGACGTCGTCCTGGCCCATCTCGGACACCGCCTGGTGAGCCAGGCCGTGTGGTTGCTGCGCGCCGAGGTGTGGGCTGCGGGCAGCGACGCCCGGCTGGCCAGGGTGAGCACCCGGGTCGTCCCCGACGGCGTCGTCGACGAGATCGCCGTCGTCGCCCACGGCCGGCTGGTCATCACCGGTGCCGCGGGCCACCGGCTCCACGAAGAGGTCGTCGCCGCCGGCGGGGTGGTTCGGTCCGGCCGCTTCGCACGTATCCCCACCGTCGGCCAGGTCCAGGCCATCGTCGACGCTCCCACCCTCGGACCGGCGCCGCCCGCCGTCCACCAGGAGCTGGCCAAGAACTGGCCGGTGATCGCCGACGCACTCCTCACCTCGCTTGTGCGCCGCCAGCAGGAACGAGCCGAAAGCCTCCAGGGTGTGTTGGATCGCCGAGCCGATGAGGACGCCCGGGCCGTCGTCACCGTGTTGGCCGAGCTGGAACGCTCGATCCGCGCCGAGCTCGATGAGGCCACGAGCGACCTGCAGCTGCGCTTCTCGCTCTTCGCCGCCGACGAGCGGGCTCAAGCCGAGCGGGACCTCGACGCGCTCCGCCGCCGCCTCGAGGAGATCCCGGCCGAGGCCGAAGCTGAGGCGTCCCTGGCCCGCCGTCGCTATGCCGAGCCGACCCCCCGTCTGTTTCCCGCGGCGGTCGAGATCTGCGTGCCCGAGCACATGGCGGTGCGATGACGGCCCCGAGCAGGACGCAGGCTGAATGGCTCTCGCTCGTCGAGGTGTCGGGACCGTTCCTGACGCTGCCCGTGCTCACTCGGGCCTTCCCGGCCGGTCTGGAGCCCACCGACCGCGAGCTTGTCGAGGAGCTTCGCGTCGCGTACGCGGAGGTGACCGACGATCCGACCCTGTCGCCCCGCTGGGTCCGCTGGGTCCTCGAACGTCTCCTCGGCCTTCCTGATGCCGTGCTTCGCCACGGCGCCGCCGTCCCCGGCCGCCTCACTCACCGAGTCAGCGAGCACCGCATCGAGCTTCGTCCCGACTACGCCGTGATCGACCCGGACGCCGAGACGGCCGAGCCGAGGGCACGCCTGCTCGTCACCGAATGGCCGTGGGCCACCCCGCTCGACGAACGCCCCCCCGACTCTCCATGGGCGGCCAGCCCGATCGACCGGATGGAGGAACTGTGCCGGGCCACCGGCCTGCGCCTCGGCCTGGTCACCAACGGCGAGACCTGGACCCTTGTCGACGCGCCTGCCGGCGGCCCGCGGGGAACGGTCGCCTGGGACGCGGAGCTGTGGCTGGAGGAGCGCTCGACCCTCGACGCCTTCACCACGCTGCTGGGAGCACGCCGGTTCTTTACCGTCCCCGCCGCCGAGACGCTCGATGCGCTCCTGGCCGAGTCGGCCGACGCCGAAGCCGAGGTCACCGACCAGCTCGGCCGGCAGGTACGCCAAGCGGTAGAAGTCCTGATCGACGCCTGGAGCCGAGTCAACCGCGAGCGCCACGGCCAGCTGTTCGGCCCACTCACCCACGCCGAGATTTACCAAGGCGCCGTCACCGTGCTCATGCGTCTCGTGTTCCTCCTCTGCGCCGAAGAGCGCGGTTTGTTCCTCCTCGGTGACCCTCTCTACGACAGCGCCTACGCCGTTTCCACCCTGCGCACCCAGCTCGCAGAGGAGGCCGACACCTACGGCGAGGATGTCCTCGAACGCCACAGCGGCGCCTGGCACCGCCTGCTGGCCACCTTCCGCATGGTCTACGCCGGCGCCCACCACGAGAACCTCTCCCTCCCCGCCTACGGCGGCAGCCTGTTCGATCCCGACCGGTTCGGCTGGCTCGAAGGCCACCACCCAGACAATCCGCCTGGTGTGAACCGGGCGGCACCTGTACCCGTCGACGACCGCACCGTGCTGCACATCCTCGACGCCCTCCAAGTACTGCGGTTCCGTCGCCGAGGTGAGACCGATGAGGCCCGGCACCTGTCGTTCCGCGCCCTCGACGTCGAGCAGATCGGACACGTCTACGAAGGCCTCCTCGACCACGGCGCCGTCCCAGTCGACGACATCGTCCTCGGCCTGACCGGGAAGAAGGAGCCAGAGCTCCTCCTCGACGACATCGAATCCCACGCCGCACAGGGAAGAGAGACCTTGGCGTCCTGGCTCGTCGAGCAAACTGGGCTCAGCGCCAAGGCCGTGACGAAGGCGCTTGACCAACCGGCGACGCCGGAGGACGCCACTCGACTGGCGAGCGCCTGCGACAACGATCCCACCCTCGCTGAACGGATCCTGTCCTACCTGGGGCTGCTTCGTCGAGATCTGCGCGGACTGCCTCAGGTCTGGCTCCCCGGCAGCGTCGTCATGACCCAAGCCGGCGACCGCCGCTCCTCCGGCACCTACTACACCCCCAAGGCGCTCGCCGAAGAGATGGTCCGACACGCTCTCGAACCCCTCGTCCACCATCCCGGCCCCGCCGACGGCGCCTCGCCCGAGGACTGGAAGCTTCGACCCGCCGCAGAGCTGCTTGACCTGCGCGTCTGCGACATGGCCATGGGCTCCGGTGCCTTCCTGGTAGCCGCATGCCGCTACCTGGCGGCCCGACTCCTCGAAGCCTGGAGTGCCGAAGGCGTCTCCGTGGGCGACCCAGTCGGACCACCCGGCGGGACGCCCGTACCCATCCCCGGGGACGAAACCGACCGGGAGATCCTCGCCCTCCGGCTGGTGGCCGACCGCTGCCTCTACGGCGTCGACCGCAACTCCATGGCAGTTGAGATGGCCAAGCTCTCGCTCTGGCTCGTCACCCTGGCCAAAGACCGGCCCTTCAGCTTCATCGACCACGCCCTGCGCATCGGCGACTCGCTGCTCGGCGTCACCTCACTGGAACAAATCGAGTACCTCCACCTCGACCCGGCCAAGGGCGCGCGACTCCACGGCGGAACCCTCTTCGACCCGTCTACGGTCATCCGCCCCCTGGTCGAGGACGCCGTTCGCAAACGCCGGGAGATCGAGTCGTTCCTCGTCCTCGACGTCGCCGACGCCGAGACCAAACGCCAGCTCTTCGACCAAGCCCGCAGCGAGCTAGAACAGCTTGCGGTCATCGCCAACGTCGTGGTCGGCGCATCACTCTCCACCGCCGCCCATTCGGAGGACGAACTGGAGAGCCGGCTCCTCGCCGTCGCACCTGACGTCCGCGCCGCGCTCGACCCGGACCGGCGCCCCGACGACCGGTGGGCACTCATCGAAGACCTCCGGCTGCGGGCCGAGTACTGGCTCGACGAAGGCCGACCGTCAATGGCTCCCGATCGCGTGTGCTTCCACTGGCCTCTTGAGTTCCCGGAGATATTTCTGCGCAATGAGGACTCCGGCTTCGACGCTATCGTTGGCAACCCCCCCTTTTCGGGCGGTCCGAAGCTTGGCGGAATCCTGGGAGAGGCCTATAGAAAACATCTCATCAGCGACATCGCGGGAAATCGACGGGGCCTTG
>JAKARG010000228.1 GCA_021819345.1 Actinomycetes bacterium
GGCTTTAGTAGGACAGTCCCCGCCGCCGAGGGGCGGCGGGGACTGTCCTGTCGTCGCTGCAAGGCTTGTTGATCCGCGGCGGTTACGAGCTCGAGGGCCCTGGCATCGAGCGGTCGAGGAAGCCTTTGGACCGGACGGGTGAGCCCGACGGGAGGAGCGGTGGGGGCGAGACCGGAAGCGGGGGGCTACGAGGAGCGGTGCGAGCCCCGCCGCCGTGTCGAAGGCCGTTGGCGCAGCCCGGCCGCTCTCAAGCGGGAGAGCAGCTCGCGACTCGGCACCGGCACCGCCCCGAGGCGCAATGCTCGTTCCCTCACCTCGGTGGGCACGTCGTAGTGGTCCCCCTGGAACACGTCACGAGGTACCCCGAGACGCTCGGCGAAGCGGTGCAGCTCGTCATAGGAGAGGTCGCTCACCAGGTGAGCCCAGCGCCGACCCTTCCAGGGCCAGCGTGGTTCGTCCACGAGGATCACAGCCTACCAACCTAGCCAGCGCCGGCGCTAACGCTGGTGCCGGCCAGGGATGCGTCCAGGGATCGTCGCAGGATGACTGTCCCGTGTCGCAGCTGGCTCTCTGTCCTGTTGGCAGGCAGGAGGATCGCTCCTGTTCGTATCCGAGGGGATCGTCGTGCTGCGGCCCTCGGTGCCCCGAACCGCTCGTTCTCGGTGATCTCGGCGCGGATTTGGGATCTCGGCGCGCCAGCGCGGGGTTTTCGGGCCGCTGGGCCACCGAGATCGACGGATCGCGCCAGGTTCACCGAGATCGGCCCAGCAGAGCCGGGCCCGGCATGGCCCGGAACGGCCGGGCCCGGCATGGTAGGACGCGGCTCGGCCCGGAACGACGGGGCCCGGCATGGTAGGACGCGGCTCGGCCCGGCACGACCCCGGCCCCAGCCCGGCCCACGGCCGGCCCCAGCCCGGCCCAACCGGCCCGGCACGACCCAGGCTCACGCCCGGCCCGGCACCACCGGGCCCGGCCCGGGCCCGGTGGGGGCGGAGCTCGTAGGGCGCCGATCAGCCCCGCCGGACGACGAAGTACTTGGCCTGGGGGTGGTGACAGATGATGGCGGCGGTCGTCTGCTCGGGGTGGAACTGCCAGGAGGACTCCTCGCCCACCTCCACCCCGATCCGCTCCGCGCCGACCAGCTCGGCGCACTTGGCGTTGTCCTCCAGGTCCGGGCATGCGGGGTACCCCCAGGAGTAGCGCCCACCTCGGTACTGCTGGCGGAACAGGCCGGCGAGGCTCGGTCCGTCCTCGTCGGCGAAGCCCCACTCCTCCCGGATGCGCCGGTGCCAGAGCTCGGCGAGCGCCTCGGTCATCTCCACCCCGAGGCCGTGCAGGTGCAGGTAGTCGCCGTAGCGATCGGCGGCGAAGAGCCGGGCCGTCTCCTCCGACACCGCCGATCCCATGGTGACCACCTGGAAGGCGGCATAGTCGTCGACTCCCGAGCCAACCGGCCGGAAGAAGTCGGCGATCGACATCCACGGCTCGACCGCTTGGCGGGGGAACCTCAACCGGAGCCACTCGGAGCTGCGGGTGTCGTCCTTCCAGACGACGAGGTCGTCGCCCTCGGAGCCGACCGCGAAGTACCCGTAGGCGACGGCCGGGCGCAGCACGTCGGCTTCGCGGGCGGCCGCCAGGCGGGACCGCAGCTCGTGGCGGAGGCGCTCCTTGAACGCCGGGTCCCCCTCCCCCCGGCGCGGTCGGTAACCCCACTGGTTGCGGTAGAGCGCCGTCTCGTTCAGGTACGCGGCGATCTCGTCGAGGGCGATGCCGCGCTCCACCCGGGAGCCGGTCCAGGGGGGGGAGGGGACGTGGTTGTCGGCCCGCACCGCCGGCGACCGATGCGGGCGCCCCGGCCCGCCGGCACTCGGCCCGCCGGCGCCACCTGCGCCGCCCCCGCCGGTACTCGGCCCGCCGGCGCCGCCGGCGCCTAACCCGCCGCCGGCGCCCAACCCCCCGCCCGCGCCCAACCCGCCGGCACCCACCTCGCCACCGACCGCCTCTCCGCCGGCGGGGGTGCGCACCCCGGGACGCTCGACCACCTCCCGGCCCCAGGCGGGGTCGTCGGGCTCGGCGCCGGAGCGCAGCGCGCCGAGGCGGTCGAGGACCCGGAGGCCCTCGAAGGCGTCCTTGCCGTAGAACAGCCGCCCCTCGTAGTCCCGGCGCAGGTCGCGCTCGACGTAGGTGCGGGTGAGCGCCGCCCCGCCGAGGAGCACCGGGAGCTCCGAGCGCCCCCGCTCGGTGATCTCCTGGAGGTTCTCTCGCATGATGAGGGTGCTCTTCACGAGCAGGCCGGACATGCCGATCGCGTCGGCTCCCACCTCGTCGGCCTTGGCCAGGATCTCCGAGATCGGGACCTTGATCCCGAGGTTGTGGACCTCGTAGCCGTTGTTGGTGAGGATGATGTCGACCAGGTTCTTGCCGATGTCGTGCACGTCACCCTTCACCGTGGCGAGCACCACCCGTCCCTTGGAGGCGGCGCCGGCGGCGCTGCGCTCCATGTGGGGCTCGAGCCAGGCGACGGCGGTCTTCATCGTCTCGGCGGACTGGAGCACGAAGGGCAGCTGCATCTCCCCGGCGCCGAAGAGGTCGCCTACGACCTTCATCCCCCCGAGCAGCGGACCGTTGACCACCTCCAAGGCTCCGAGGCCCGAGGCGAGCGCCTCGGCCAGGTCGTCCTCCAGGCCGTCGCGGTCGCCTTCTACGATGCGAGCCGACAGCCGGCGCTCGATCGGCCAGCCGCTGCGGTCCTCCCTGGCGACCGTGGCTGCCGAGACCCCCTCGAACATCCGCAGCAACACCGCCAGCGGGTCGTGGTCGGGGCTCCGCCGGTCGTAGATCAGGTCGAGGCAGGCGGCCACGACCTCGGGGTCGAGCCGGGCGAGCGGCGTGATGCGCGCCGCGTGCACGATCGCCGCGTCGAGCCCGGCCTGCTGGCACTCGTGCAGGTAGACCGAGTTGAGGGCATGGCGCAGGGCGGGGGAGAGCCCGAAGCTCACGTTGGAGAGCCCGAGGATGGTCTGCACCCCGGGGAGCGAGGCCTTTATCCTCCTGATCCCCTCGATCGTCTCCAGGCCGTCACGGCGGCTCTCCTCCATCCCCGTCCCGAGGGTGAGGGCGAGCGGGTCGAACAGCAGGTCCTCGGGGCGCAGCCCGTAGCGGCCGGTGGCGAGGTCGTGGATCGCCCGGGCGGCCTCTAGCTTTCGCTCGGCGCTGCGGGCCTGGCCGGCCTCGTCGATGCAGGTGCAGACCACCGCCGCCCCGTACTCCCGGGCGAGGGACAAGAAGCGGTCCAGGCGGGTGCCGGGCCCCGCCCCGTCCTCGAGGTTGACCGAGTTGAGCACCGGCTTGCCGGCGATGCGCTGGAGCCCGGCCTCGATCACCGCCGGCTCGGTCGAGTCGAGCATGATCGGCAGCGTCTGCTGGGTGGCGAAGCGCGAGGCCACCTCGGCCATGTCCTCGGTGCCGTCCTCGCCGGTGAAGTCGACGCAGACGTCGAGCAGGTGCGCCCCCTCGGCGAGCCCGTCGCGGGCCATCGCCAAGCAGGTGTCCCAGTCGGAGGCGAGCATCGCCTCCCGGAACCTCTTCGAGCCGTTGGCGTTGGTGCGCTCCCCGACCATCAGCACCGACGGGCTCTGGTCCCAGGGCACGTGGGTGTAGAGCGACGCGCAGCCCGGCTCCCAGTCCACCCGGCGCTCGGCCGGCCTCAGGCCCTCGACCGCCGAGACGACTGCGGCGAGGTGCGCCGGCTCGGTCCCGCAGCAGCCGCCGACGACCCGCACCCCGTGCTCGGAGACGAAGCGGGAGAGGTGGGAGGCGAGCTGCTCGGGGGTGAGGTCGTAGTGCATCCGGCCGTCCCGGACCGAGGGGAGCCCGGCGTTGGGGAGCACCGAGAGGTGGCAGCGGGCATGGGCCGAGAGGTGGCGCAGGTGCTCGGTCATCTCCGCCGGGCCGGTGGCGCAGTTGAGGCCGACCACCTCGGGGCGCAGGGCGTCGAGGGTGGTGAGCGCGGCGCCGATCTCGGTCCCCATCAGCATCCGGCCGGTGGTCTCGATGGTCACCTGCACCTGGAGGGGGACCTGCCGGCCGACCTCGGCCATCGCCCGCCGGCAGCCGATGACCGCCGCCTTGGCCTGCAGCAGGTCCTGGACGGTCTCGACCAGGAGCAGGTCGGCTCCCCCCTCGAGCAGGCCGGCGGCCGCCTCCGCATAGCCATCGCGCTGCTCGGCGAAGCCGATCTGGCCGAGGGAGGCGATCTTGGTCCCCGGGCCGAGCGAGCCGGCGACGAAGCGCCCGCCGAAGCGCCCGCCGAAGCCGTCGGCGACGTCCCGGGCGATCCCCGCGGCGGTGCGGGCGAGCTCCCGGGCCCGCCCGGCGAGGCCGTACTCGGCGAGGACCCAGGGCAGGGAGCCGAAGCTGTCGGTCTCGACCACGTCGCAGCCGACGGCGAGGAAGGAGCGGTGGAGCTCGGCGACCACCTCGGGGCGGGTGGCGACGAGCACCTCGTTGCAGCCCTCGAGGGCCGGTCCGCCGAAGTCGTCGGGGCCGAGGCCGGCGAGCTGCAGGTTGGTGCCGGTGGCGCCGTCGAAGACGACCACGCCCTCGGCCAGGGCCTCGGTGTAGGTTCCCACTCCCCCATGCTACGGGAGCCCTAGTCTCGGTCCGTGGTCGAAACGACGAGTGGGGGGAAAGGCGCAGCCCGGGTGGTCCACAGCCCCCGGGGGAGCGAGCTGTCCTGCCGTAACTGGCAGGCGGAAGGGGCGCTGCGCATGCTGCACAACAACCTCGACCCCGAGGTGGCCGAGCACCCCGAGGAGCTCGTGGTCTACGGGGGCAGCGGGCGCGCGGCGCGCAGCTGGCCCGCCTTCGACGCCCTGGTGGGGGCGCTTCGGACCCTGGAGGCCGACGAGACGCTCCTCGTGCAGTCGGGAAAGGCGGTCGGCATCGCCCGCACGCACGAGTGGGCACCCCGGGTGCTGATCGCCAACTCCAACCTGGTGCCGGAATGGGCGACCTGGGAGGAGTTCCGCCGGCTGGAGGCCCTCGGGCTCACCATGTACGGCCAGATGACCGCCGGCTCCTGGATCTACATCGGGACCCAGGGGATCCTGCAGGGCACCTACGAGACCTTCGCCGCAGTGGCCGCCAAGCGCTTCGGAGGGACCCTGGCCGGCACCTTGACCCTGACCGGCGGCCTCGGAGGGATGGGAGGGGCCCAGCCGCTCGCCGTGAGCCTGAACGGCGGGGTGGCGCTCGTGGTCGACTGCGACGCCAGCCGGATCCGCCGGCGGGTGGAGACCCGTTACCTCGACGTCCACGCCCCCTCGCTCGACGAGGCCCTCGACGCCGCGCTCGCCGCCAAGGCGCAGCGCCGAGCGCTGTCGATCGGGATGGAGGGCAACTGCGCCGAGGTGCTGCCCGAGCTGCTCCGCCGCGGGGTGGAGATCGACGTGGTCACCGACCAGACCTCGGCCCACGACCCCCTCGGCTACCTGCCGGCCGGCGTGGCCTTCGAGGACTGGGACGCCGCCCGCAGAGCGGACCCCGCCGGCTTCGCCGCCCGGGCACGT
>JAKARG010000229.1 GCA_021819345.1 Actinomycetes bacterium
CGAGACGTAGTCCACCTCGGGCCGGCCGAGGAGCTCTACGACCGCATCGAGGCGGCGGGCCGCCTCCTCCTCTCCGAGCACCGCCTCACCGAGCAGGTTGACGTTCAACCGGGTGCCCTCGGATCGGCGCCGGGCGATGTGGCGGGAGAGGGGGCGCCTCTCGGCCGGGAGCACGAAGCCGGCGAGCTCGGCGCGCACCCGGGCGCGCACGAGGGGGACGACTGCGTGCGGGAACGCCTCGGCCATCGTCGCCCCGGCTGCGAGCAGCCACCGGTCGACCGGGCCGAGGAACCGGCCGCTACCGGCTCCGGCCACGAGCTCGCGCAGGTGGCGTGCGGCGCGCGCCGGGTCCCGGATGCGCAGCACCTCGTCGGTGAGGGCCAGCACGAAGGCGAGGCCGGCGTCGTCGTCGAGCAGCCGGGCGATCCGTCGTCCCTGGGCACGCTCCCGGCGAGCCCGCCGAGAGGTGCCGGCCACGAGCAGGCGGGTGGCAAGGGCCTCGGCCACCCGCGCGAGGTCCGGGTCGACGTCGCTGCACCCGGCGTCACCAGGTAGGTCGCGGAAGCTCGGTTCCGGCGGCGCGTCGGCGTCCTCGCTGTTCGTAGCCCGCCCTTGGTCGATCACTGGGTGGCGCCTCCCGACGACAGCTGCGGAGAGGGGTCCGCCGCAGCCTCGTTGGTGCTCGGGAGCCGAGAGCGCAGCGCCCAGGGGAGGAACACCACGACGGAGACCACGACGACTATCGCCGAGCCGAGGTCGAAGCTCACCACGTCCTTGTAGCCGACGCTGCCGATCGCCGCCATGAGCAGGAGGAAGGCGGCGTAGACGACGTACCAGATCCCTCCTGCCCAGTCGCCGACGTCGGAGACGAGGGCGAAGGCGGCGATCACCACGGCGGTGACGAGCAGCCCGTAGGGCACCGAGGGCCAGCCGCTCCAGTAGACGACGAGCGAGGCGCCGGCGAAGCCGGCCGCCCCGACGAGGGTCGCGGCGAGCGAACGGTTGCGGCCCCGCACCGCGAGCATCGAGATCGGCACCGAGGCGAAGCCGAGGTAGCCGGCGACGACGGCGTCGTTGATCAGGGTGTAGATGGTCGGTACCGGAGCGGTGAGCAGGGTGATGATCGCCCCGAGGCCGGCGAGGCCGAGCAGCCCCCAGATCGGGACGCCGTGGCGCTCGCTCACCTGCTTCAGTCGGCTCGGCCCGTACTCGCTGCGGCCGATGGCCAGCAGGACCCGGCTGCCGGCACCCTGGTAGACGTAGCCGTCACCGAAGGGGCCGAGGATCGCTACGACGACCGCGAGCACGAGGAGCACTGCGACGTCGCGATGGGTGGTGAGCAGCACGAACGGGTTACCCGAGACGGAGCCCAACTTTCCCCAGATCCCCCTCCCGACCCCGAGATCGGACCAGTTGATGGCCATCACGAAAGCGACCCCGAAGAGGGTGTAGATGATCGCCTGGCCGACGAGGCTCACGATGATCGACACCTTCAGGTCCCTGGCGTCGGTGAGCTCCTCGGAGAAGTCCGGCAGCACCCGGATCCCCCCGAAGGCGAACATCGCCACCGGCACCGCGGCGAGCACTCCCGAGAAGCCGAAGGGAGCGAAGCCGTGGTAGCGGGTGAACGCGCTGGCGTGGCCGAGGAAGATCACCGCTCCGGCGGCGAGCACCAGGTAGACGATCAGCTTGAACCCCCCGAGGGCGTTGGTCAGACGGTGGAAGAACTGGATCCCGAAGTAGTTGAGGGGGACGAAGATCACGATCAGGCCGAATGCCACGAGTGCCCCGGCGGTGGTCGGCGTGCCCGAGGAGTTGAGCAGGCCGGGGTCGAAGTAGGTGAGCCCCTCGACGACGGCGACCGCCTCGATCGGCGGGATGAACACGTACCACACCAGGCTCGCCACCGAGGTGATCAGGTTGGTGAAGCGCCCGTGGGTGTAGAGGCTGTAGCGGCACGGCCCGCCGGCCTCGGGGAAGCGGATGCCGAGGTCGATGTAGTTGATCCCTATGAAGCTGTAGATGATGCTCGCTACCACCCAGGAGATCACGAGGGCCGGTCCGGCGCTCGCCGCCATTCCTGTGCTACCGAAGAGGGCCCCGGTCCCGATCACCCCACCGGTGCCGAGGATCAGCACCCCGGTCTTGGAAATGCCGCGCCGCAGGTTGGCCATTGGTCGTCTCCCCCGTTTGTCGGTCTTCGCTCGCCAGATCGATCTGGCTCTGCTTCGCAAGCTATGGGCGGGTGCCCGGCGACGGCAATGGTCAGGTGACCTGAGAGCGCGGCGTTTGTCCGCGCGATCGCGCGGGGTAGCCTTCGAGTGGGTCGAGAGCCGATCCGTGGCGGGCACGCGACCGCCTGAGAGGGGGTGCGCCATCGATGTCGGCACCGGGTGACGGTCAGGCACAGGAGGCTGTCGACGGGCTCGCTCGCCAGCTCGGTGCCCCCGTCCTCGTCGAGGACCCCGCCGAGCGGGTCATCGCCTACTCTGCGCAGGAGGGGCCGATAGACCAGGTCCGACGAGACTGCATCCTGTCGCGGGCCGCCAGCCCGGAGGTGGTGGCCTTCTTCGCTCGCTTCGACCTCGCCACCGCCGAGGAGCCGTTCCGGACGCCGAGCCAGCCCGAGCTCGGGGTGCTCGGTCGGCTGTGCGTGCCCATCCGCCGTGGCTCGGTGTCCCTCGGGTACGTGTGGCTGATCGACGACGACGCCCGGCTCGGAGACGAGGACGTGGGCTCTGTGCAGAGGGTCGCCGAGCGCCTCGCCCTGTTGCTCCACGACCGGGCGGTTCGGGCCAACCTGGGCTCCGAGACCGTCGGCCACCTGCTCTCGCCCACCGAGGAGCTGCGCGACGAGGCCGCTCGGCAGTTGGTGCTCGCCGGGCGGTGGCCCGAGGCGGCGACCTGCGCCGTCGGGGTCCTCCAGCTCGGAAGGCCGGCCGGGGGAGCGCCAGGACCGCCCGAGCTGCCGGCCGAGCCGGTCGGGCGGCCCGCCCCAGCCGTAGCGGGCGTCGAGGCGGCTGGTAGGAGGATCGCCGAGGAAGCCGAGCGCTGGCGGCGCCAGAGCTCCAACGAGGGAGTCCTCGCCTACGTCGACGACGACCACGTGGCCGTGGTCTCACCCGGCCCACCTGCGGGGGCCGGCTCCGGGACACCGGAGCGCCCAGCACCCCCGCGCCTTGCGGAGGACCTCCTGCGGGGCCAGCTGCTCGGCCTGCGCCGCCAGGTCCTCGGCGCCCTCCGGCGGGGGCCGACGGTACCCCCGGTACTGGTAGGGGTTGGCGATCTGCGCTCGGGGATATCGGAGGCAGCCCGCTCCTACCGCAACGCCCGGCGGGCGGCAGAGATCGCCGGCGTGGCGCCCGAGCTCGGCGGCGTCGCCACCTGGTCGACGCTCGGCGCCTACCGGATCTTGGCCCAGCTCCGAGGTGGGAGCGAGGACTCCGAGATGTGCGACCCCCGGCTGGAGGCGCTCTTGTCGGCCGGCCGGCCCGAGCTGGTCGAGACCCTCGAGGCCTACCTCGACCGGGCCGGGGACGCAAAGGCGACCGCCGACCACCTGGTCTTGCACCGAGGCGGTCTGTACTACCGCCTCGGGAGGATCGAGCAGATCACCGGATGCGACCTGCGCGACGGGGCGGACCGGCTCGCCCTGCACATCGGTCTGCGCCTCGCCAGGGTCCTGGGGCGCCGGGTCGGCTGAGCCGGGCTCCGCCGGTTGGACGCGGACCGCCCGCAGGCGCAGATCCGCCGGCACCGGCTCGCCTTGTACCGGGACCAAGCACTCCCCTCAGGGGCCCCTCAGGCGCGAGGTCGGGAGCACGGACTACCGCTGCGGCCGGCGTTGCGCCACGCTCTAAGGAGATCGCCAGGATCGAGGTGAGCACATGCCATCGACGACAGAACCTCCTCTGCGGGTAGGGCTCGCCCGGCGTCTCGGGCTTGCCCGGCGGGCCCGGACCAGCCGCCATCGCGACGTCCAGGGCAACGGGACCCGGGCCGCCGTCCTCGGTGCCGGCGACGGCCTGATCACCAACGTCTCGCTCGTGCTCGGCGTGGCGGGCGCCTCGGCCGCAGGTCCGGCAGTCCGCCTGGCCGGCCTGGCCGGACTGCTCGCCGGTGCGTTCTCGATGGCTGCTGGCGAGCTGGTGTCGGTCCGGGCGCAAGACGAGCTGGTCCGCCGGGAGATCGACGTGGAGGCCGAGGAGCTGCGCAGTGACCCGGAGGAGGAGCAGCGGGAGCTGGCTGCGATGTACGAAGCCCGAGGGGTACCTCCCGAGGACGCTGCGACCGTCGCGCGGATCCTCTCCGTCGACCAGGCGGTCGCCCTCGACACGCACGCGCGCCTGGAGCTCGGGATCGACCCCGACGCCGTGGGCTCGGCGGGGGCGGCGGGGATCTCGTCGTTCTTCTCCTTCGCCATCGGCGCGCTCCTGCCACTGCTGCCGTGGTACTTCATCTCGGGAACGGGAGCGGTGATCGCCTCGATCCTCGTCGGGGCGGCGGCGGCCGCCGCCCTCGGGGCGGCGATCGGGGCCATGACCGGTCGAGGGATGCTGCGGACCGCCGCGCGCCAGCTGGGCGCCGCCGCGATCGCCGCGGGGGTCACCTACGCCGTCGGCAGCCTGATCGGCGCCCACACCACCGGCTGATCCCGGGTCTCGGGGCGAGCGCCGCTCGGGTGTCGTCCCCGGGCTGGGGGTACCGAGCGGCCGGCGGTAACCTCGGGAACCTGCGATGAGCGAGACCGGCTACGGGTCGACAGCGGTGGCTCGCCCCGAGCTGCGCGCCGGCCCCCTCGTAGCCGAGGGTGGAGAGGGCCGGGTCTACGAGCTGGTCGACCGACCAGGGGTCCTCTACAAGGCCTACCGGCGGCCGGCCCGACGGGCTCCGCTCGAAGGCCTGATCGCCTGGGAGCGCTGCTCGGCAGAGACCCGGCCCGAGCTGGCCCGGCGGGTGCTGGCCGCGGCTGCCTGGCCCCAGGCGGTGGTGACCGAGCCGGGGGCGCCGGAGGGGACGGTGTCGGGGATCCTCCTACCACGCGCGCCGAGGCGCTTCTACCTCCGCCACCGGGAGGGCACCAACCGGCTCGCCACGCTCTCCTACCTCACCGCCGACCCCGGCCAGAGAGCCGCCGCCTACGGCCTCGCCCTCCCACCGCCGGTCTCGGTCGAGCGCATCGGCGTCGTCTACGCCCTGGCGCGGGTGCTCGAGGCCTTCCAGGCCGCGGAGCCGGCCATCGGCCACGGTGACCTCTCCACCAAGAACGTGCTCTGGTCGCTCGAGCGCGGACCCGAGGTCTTCCTGCTCGACTGCGACAGCTGCGAGCGCTACCACCCCGACGGCTCGGTGGTCGAGGACTCCGGGCGGTCGCGCGCGATGACCCCCAACTGGGACGATCCCGCAGTGGCGCCGGGGGGCAACCCGAGCCCGACGTCGGATCGCTACTCGCTGGCGCTCATCTTTTTGCGGGTGGTCGGAGCAGCCCATTTCCCGATCCAGCGCCGCCAGCGCAACGACGACTGCTCCGGCATCGGCATCGA
>JAKARG010000230.1 GCA_021819345.1 Actinomycetes bacterium
CAGCCGGGCGGCGGCCTCGGCGGCATGCGCCCTGACCTCGCCGGCGTCGACCCTCGTGGCCCGGCCGCCGGCGAGGACCAGCTCGCCGTCGACCCACACGTCGAGCGCCCGCACCCCGGGGGTGAACGCCGCGCACCACGGATCGTCGACCCGGTCGTAGCTCCATCGGACCCGGTCGGCCCGGGCCTCGGGGACCAGCGCCCAGCCGGCCTCGACCCAGGACCAGACCTCCGCCGGCGTGGTCGCCAGGTCGTCCTCGCGCGCCCGGACGTAGGCCACCCGCATCTCGTCGAGCATGTCGGCCCCGATCCCGTCGCTGCCGAGCACCACCCTCCCCGGCCACCGTCGTGCCCGGGCGTAGCCGACCCCGTTGTTCATGTTGGAGCGGGGGTTGTGGGCGAGGGTGCCGGGCAGGGGCCGGTCGAGGTGGACCCCGTGGGCGAGGAGCCACTCCGGGGTAGCCAGGCGCTCGAGACGCTCGCCCGCGCCACGGTCGACGACGCCCTCGGCCACGTGGATGTGCACCCCGACGCCCCGGCGCCTCGCGAGGTCGGCAGCCGCCTCCAGGGTGGGGTCGGTGCAGGTGAAGGCGGCGTGCACCCCGACCAGCCCCAGGCCGCCGGCGGCGAGGAACCGCTCGTTCTCCTCGAGCCCCCGCCGGGCCCCGTCCGGGCCATGGCGGTCGGTGACCCCGTAGCTGCAGACCACCCGCACCCCCACCTCCGCGCAGGCGGCGGCCACCAGGTCCAGGCTCCCCTCGATCGCGTTCGGGCTCTCGTGGTGGTCGACGATCGCCGTGGTGCCCGACTCGAGCGCCTCGAGCGCGCCGAGCATCGCCGAGGCCCGGATCGCCTCGGCGTCGAGGGCGGCGTCGAGGCGCCACCAGATCCGCTCGAGGATCTGCGAGAAGTCGGCCGGGGGAACCGCCGGCGCTGGCATCCCCCGGGCCAGGGCCGAGTAGAGGTGGTGGTGCGCGCACACGAGCCCGCCGGTGGTGTCCCCCATTTCCCAACACTTGCCGAGCATGGACGATGTGTCAACCGCTTCCCGGCATCCTGGACGATCCGTCAAGGCGGGGGTACGGTTCGCCCGTGCTGATCCGGGGCGGTCGGGTGGTCGACGTCGACGGCGACCGGAGCGCAGACCTGCGGGTCGGTGCGGACGGCCGGGTGGCGGAGCTCGCCCCGAGCATCCCTGCGTCCCCCGGTGAGGAAGTGGTCGACGCCGGGGGGCGCCTCGTCGTCCCGGGCGGGGTGGACGCCCACACCCACCTGCAGCTCCCCGTCGGCCGGGTGCGATCGAGCGACGACTTCGCCTCGGGCACGGCCGCAGCGGCGGTCGGCGGCACCACGACGGTGGTCGACTACGTCACCGCCTACCGCGGAGAGGACCCGCTCGCCGCTCTGGCCACCTGGCAGCGCTGGGCCGAGCCCGCCGCGGTCGACGTCGGGCTGCACATGACCTTCACCGAGGCGGTGCCCGAGGCGACGGTGGCGGCGTGCGTGGAGCGGGGGGTCACCTCCTTCAAGCTGTACATGGCCTACCCCGAGACCCTGCAGGTCGACGACGGAGTGATCCTCGACGTGATGCGCTCCGCCGGGCGCCACGGGGGCCTGGTCACCCTCCACGCCGAGAACGGCTCGGCGATCGAGACCCTCCGCCGGCGAGCCCTGGCCGAGGGTCGCACCGGGGTGGTCGAGCACTCCCGCACCCGCCCGGCGGCGCTCGAGGGCGAGGCGGTGGCGCGCGCCGGGGTCCTCGCCGAGCTCGCCGGCACCCCCGTCTACATCGTGCACGTGTCCTCCGCCCCGGCCCTCGCCGCGGTGCGCGCCGCGCGCGAACGGGGGGTGCAGATGCTGGCCGAGACCTGCCCGCAGTACCTCCACCTCTCCGCCGACGAGCTGGCCGGCCCGGAGGGGGAGGACTTCGTCTGCACCCCGCCGCTGCGCGACCCCTGGCACCAAGAAGAGCTGTGGCAGGGGCTCGCCGACGGCTCGGTGCACACCGTTGCCACCGACCACTGCCCCTTCACGAGCGCCGACCGCCGCTCGGGGGTACGCGCCCGGGAGTCGGGGTGGAGGGACTTCACCGAGATCCCCGGTGGGCTGCCGGGGATCGAGACCCGCATGGCCCTCGTGTGGGAGGGGGTGAGCGCAGGCCGGATCGGGGTCGCGGACTGGGTGAGGCTCTGCTCGGAGGCGCCGGCGCGGACCTTCGGGCTCTGGCCCGAGAAGGGGTCGCTGCGCCCCGGAGCCGACGCCGACGTCGTGGTGTGGGACCCGGCAGCGGTCCAGTCCCTCGACGCCACCGCCCTGCACATGCGCACCGACCACTCCCCCTACGCGGGCCACCGCGCTCTCGGCTGGCCCCGCCTCGTGCTCTCCCGCGGCCGGGTGGTCGCCCGTGACGGCAACTTCGTCGGCGAGGCCGGTTGGGGTCGCTACCGCCCCCGCCGCCCCCGGCCCGGGGCGCGCGGATGAGCTTGCGGACCCCTGACGGCCCGGGCAGCGCGGATGGTGCGGGTGGCGCGGGCAGTGCGGGTGGCCCCCGTCGCGCTGGCGGCCCCGATGGCTCCGGCCCTCCGGTGGCGGAGCCGGCCTGGGTGATCGAAGGGGCGGCGGTGGCAACCGTCGACGCCTCGGGGACCGAGCACGCCTCCGGCCACGTGGTGGTCGCCGGCGGGCGGATCGTCGCGGTCGGCGCCGGCCCGGCGCCGGCGGCGGTGGTCCCGGGCGGCGCCCGGCGGGTGCATGCCGGCGGTTGCCTGGTGACCCCGGGGCTCGTCAACGCCCACCACCACTTCTCGCAATGGGTGACCCGGGGTCTAGCGCCCGACGCGACCCTCTTCGGCTGGCTCCAGGCGCTCTATCCGCGTTGGGCGGCCTTCGACGAGGACATTCAGCACGCCGCGGCGCTCGGCTCGCTCGCCGCCCTGGTGACGAGCGGGTGCACCACGACGATGGACCACCACTACGTGTTCCCCGCCGGCGCCGGCGACCTGATCGGCGCCGAGGTCGAGGCGGCCCGGGCGGTGGGGGTGCGCTTCCACGTCTCGCGCGGCTCGATGGACCTCGGTCGCTCCGCCGGCGGGCTACCCCCCGACGAGGTGGTCGAGGACACCGACGCCGCGCTCGCCGACACCGAGGATGTGATCGGGCGCTTCCACGACCCGTCCCCGGCGTCCACCCTACGGGTGACCGTCGCGCCCTGCTCGCCGTTCTCGGTGACCCCCGAGCTGATGCGCGCCGGCGCCGAGCTGGCCCGCCGCCACGGGGTGAGGCTCCACACCCACCTGGCCGAGACGGCCGACGAGGAGCGCTACTGCCAGGAGCGCTTCGGTTGCACCCCGGCTCGCTACGTGGAGTCGCTCGGGTGGCTCGGCGCGGACACCTGGGTGGCCCACGGGGTCCACCTCGACGAGGTGGCCCGGCAGCGCCTGGCGGCCACCGGCACCGCCGTGGCCCACTGCCCGAGCTCCAACGGTCGCCTCGGCGCAGGCATCGCCCCGGTGCCCGAGCTGCTCGCCGCCGGCGTGGCTGTCGGCCTCGGGGTGGACGGTTCGGCCTCCAACGAGTCCGGCCAGCTCGGGACCGAGATGCGCTCGGCGCTGCTCACCGCCCGCTCCCGGAGCGGGCCCGAGGCACTCGGCACCCGCCAGGCGCTCGCCCTGGCGACGATCGGTGGCGCCCGGTGCCTCGGGCGCTCCGATGAGATCGGCTCCCTCGAGCCGGGCAAGCTGGCCGACCTGGCGGTCTGGCGGGTCGACACCGCCGCCCACGCCGGGATCTCCGACCCGGTCGCCGCCCTCACCCTCGGCTCCCTGCCCCCCCTCGAGCTCCTGCTCGTCGGCGGCCGGCCGCTCGTCGAGGCCGGGGTGGCGTCGACCTTCGACCCGGCGCGCGTCGCCCGGCAGGTGGCCGATGCCACCGCCCGCCTGGAGCGGCGCGCCTCGTCGGGGTGAGAGGTGCCCGTACCCGTCGACCTGGCCGCAGGAGGACCTGGAAGCAGCCACCGTCGAGCGACCGGAGGGGGTCGAAGGCTCGACGCTCCGGGATGGCGATCGTGCGCGTCCGGCAACGATCGGCCAGGACCACGACCGATGCGTCTGCTCCCTATCGACGCCCGAAGCCGTCGGTGAGCGCCTCGCTCGCGACCAGCTCAGCCGGCACCGAGCGGAACGACAGCGCCCAGTAGGCAGCCGCTCCGACCAGGGCCCCGACCAGCCACGACAGGTCGCTCCCGCCGGTCGCCGCCGAGATCGGGCTCAGGTAGGAGGGCTGGTAGAACTGGGCGTTGATCCACATGAGCGCTGCGGTCATGCCGAGCACCAGGGCGACGATCGCCCGCCAGTTGACCCCCCCGTCCCGCCAGTACACCCCGCCGGAGGGCGCGGCCAGCCCGGCCCGGTCGTAACGACCCCGCCGCAGCAGCCAGTCGACCATGAGGATCCCGAACCAGGGCGCGAGCCAGACGACGATGTAGTCGAGGAAGCCCGACAGGTAGGTGTAGAAGTCGCTCGAGAAGATCACCGCCGCGGTGACCGCGCCGGCCACCACGGTGTCGATCAGGACCGCACCGACCCGCTTCACTGGAAGGCCGAGCGCCTGCAGGGTGACACCCGAGGAGTACATGTCGAGGGTGTTGATGGCGAGCAGCTGCACTATGGCGAGGACCAGGAACGGCCAGAAGAACCAGGAGGCGAACGAGGAGGGCACGCCGGTCACCGAGGTGGCGTGTGGGCTCACCACGTAGGCGGCGGCACCGAGCAGCTCCAAGAGGATCGAGGGGATCGCTGCCCCGAGGGTCGCCCCCCAGAAGGTCCGGGCCTTCGGGGTGGCGCGCGGTAGGTAGCGGGAGTAGTCGTTGCCGTTCTCGGTCCACCCGAGCCCGCCGGCGGAGATGACGAGAACGAGGGCGGTGGTCCATATGGCCAGGGTGGCGTGCTGGTGGAGGTGGGCGAGGTCGACCTTCGGTATGACGAGCGCGGCCATCACGGCGAACAGCACGATGAACACGAACGACAGCCACCGCAGGACCCGGGTGATGGTGGCGTGGCCCAAGAAGGGCATCACGAACTGGAGGGCTACGGCGAAGACGATGAAGACGATCTCGAGGCCGGTGCCGGAGTGGACCCCTCCCCGGGCGAACATCGCGACGAGGACCAGCACGATGAGCGCCAAGCCCTCGATCTCGAAGCCCACCTGGGTGATCCAGTTGAACAGCGACGGGATGCGGTTCCCGTTCGCACCGAAGGGGGCGCGGCTCACCATCAGCGCAGTGGTGCCGGTCTCGGGCCCCTGCAGGCTGGCCAGGCCGAGCAGCACGTAGAAGGCGTTGCCGACGAGCACGGCGATGACCGCCTGGGTGAACGACAGCCCGAAGCTCACGATGAGCGCCCCGTAGACGAGGAACTCGACGTTCCAGGTCGCTCCCGCCCACAGCCAGAACAACCCCGCCGGGCGCATCGGTCGCTCGTCGTCGGGGACCAGCTCTATGCCCCTCTGCTCGACCTTGAACGCCTCGTAGCCAGATCGGAA
>JAKARG010000231.1 GCA_021819345.1 Actinomycetes bacterium
CTCGTCGTCCCCGAAAAGCTCATGGACCTCGTCCGCGTCGCCGTCGACGCCTTCCACACCGACCCCGACACCGGCCAGGTCGACACCGCGGCGCGCCTCGTCCCCGGACTGCAGACCCCCGACCGCTCCGGCCAGCACGCCTACCGCCACGCCTTCGACGAAGCCGCCAGAGCCGAACAGCTCACGGGCGAGCACCTCGGCTTCGGCGTCTCCACCCACCTGCTGCGAAAGAGCTGCGCCACCGACCTCGCCTGGACGGCCGGCATCGAAGACGCCGTGCGCCGCCGCTTCATGGGACACCGCGCCGGCGACGACGTCTACGGGCGCATCTACACCCTCGACCACCCCGACGTCGCCCCCCTGGCCAAGGTGGCCGAGATCCTCGACCACCACATCGCCATGTCCATCGGCACCCTCCTGGTCCCCACCATCCGCCGCGCCCAGTGGGGGAGCGCCAACCCCCTCGCAGCACGCGCCGACCACGTCGCCGCCACCTTGGCCGCGGCCGGATGGCTAGTCGACCCCGGCAGCGACGACGACCCGCTCTGCGACGCCCAACGCGTCGCCGCCGAGCTCGACATCTACCCGACCACCGCCCGACGGTGGATGACCGACGGCACCATCCCCACCGTCGCCCTCCCCGACGCCACCGGCGTCTCCCGTCGCTACGCCCGGCTCTCCGACGTCTGGGCGCATCGCGACCGACTCGCCGGGCGGATCCTGCTGCCTGACCTCGCAGAAGAGCTCGGCGTCGCCTACCACGAGGCCTACCACGCCCTCCGCCGGCTCGGCCTCGCCGTCGAGCAGCACCCCACCACCCGCCAGTACCACCTCAGCCCCGAGGCCGCCGAAGCCCTACGAGCCGAGCACCAGCGCATCCAGGCACTCCACCGTCGCTCGATGAAGCTCGCCGCCGCCGCCCGCCAGCTCGGTGTCGCCCTCTCCACCGCATCGGTGCTTTCCCGCACCGGCCAGTTGGAGATCGACCCAGAGACCGACTCCTCCGGGGCCCGCTTCGTCACCCGGACCTCGGTCGAGGCCTACTGGCTCGACGGCCGCCGCGCGAGCCCCCGAGGCGGCCCGGCCGGGGTACCCGTCTGCGAGGTGGCACACTTCACGGGCAAGAGCGAGCAGGCGATTATGGACCTGGTGCGTGTCGGCGTTCTGACCCAGATACCTGGCCGGCGGCGGGGCGAAATCACGACCGCCAGCCTCCGCACCTGGCTCGCCGACATGCCACACGGCGAGATGCCGGATCTGCCCATAGGCGACCGCCGACAGTCGCGCTGGTCATGACGCGACGCGGGTGGATCGGTACTCGAGGCCGGCGGCAGCTTGGTCGAGAGCCGTGTTGAGGCGCCGGATCTGGAACGAGACGAGACTCTGGATCTCATCGGCTCCGTGGGCGATGGCCTTGGCTTTGGCTTCGATGCGCGACAGCTCGTGCACGGCGCGGCGGGCTTCCTCGACGCCGTTCTCGATGCTGTCCACATCGATGCCGGCCTCTTCGGCCGCGACCATCAGGAGCCGGGCCCGAGCCCAGCGGTAGGCGGCTTCGAGCAGCTCGCCCGTCTCTCCGAAGCGGCACAGCAGCTTGTTGTCGTCGTACTCGTTGAACGAGCCCACCTCCTTGGCGAAGGCGGACGCGTCGCGAGCCACGGCGATGGCGAAGCTGGCACCGCGGTTGATCATGGAGTCGTCGAGCATGGCCAGCACACCTCGGTCCCCTCGCAGCGGTAGGGGCGTGGAGCGCTTCTTGGCTTCGACCACGAACCGGCGGCCGTCGGGAAGCTGGACGGCGAAGTCACCGCGCTTGGACCGGCCGGCATCGCCGGCCGTCGTCCCGACGCAGTCGACGGTGTCGCCGTGGACCGCGGCGAGCCGGCACAAGACGGCCTCGACCTCGTCTTCGAAGTCGAACCCAGAGGCGGGGGACCGGTCACGCTCATCGGCTGCCATGGCCTGGCCGACGACGAGTTCCCGCAGACCCTGGAGGGCGGCCATGAGCTCGTCTTTCACCGGCCCGACCTGTGCGGCGACCTGTGCCTCTACGGCGCCGCCCTCGCCGAAATACGAGTCGACGAGCTCAACGAGGTGCGACAGGTGGCTCCCCTTGAAGGTGGGGTCGAAGGCTCGGTCGAGCTCGGCTCTGGTGTCGGTGACCAGCTTGGCGATGCGATAGACGCAGCTCGTGGCCAGGTCCGGGTTGAACGAGTCCTGGATCAGCCGCTCCAGCTGGGATCGGGTCTCGGTGATCACCTTGCCGGCGGCGCCGTGGGCGTCGGCCACGCTCGCGGCCAGGCGTGCCGAGACGGACTCGGCGTGGTCGGGGTCGAAGGTCGAGTGAACTCGTTCGAGCAGCTGTCCCTCCGTGGTGGCCAAGGCCCGATCGAACTGGTGACTGAGCTTGGCGAACTCCCGCTCCACGAGCTCGACGTGTCCGGCGACGCCCATGGCCCGCAGGCCGGCCACACCGATGGCGACGGCTCGGCCGGCCAGTTCGACTCTCGTCTCTGGTGCGGCATCGCCGAAGAAGGCGACGACGTCGGCCTCTCGACACTCGATTCCTTGGAGTACCACCCGATCCTCGTCGACATCTACCTGCGCGGTCATGGCAACCTCTTTTCCTCTCGGCCGCCACGATGGCGGCTCCGAGGTGGTCTTCCGGCCTTCGACCTCGAAGGCGACCGGGAACGAGAATGGAAGGGTCCCGAACGCTTGTACCAAGTTTGGCGAGGTTTATCCTCATCGAGTAAACCGGGATGAAGTTCGTATAGGATGGGTGTCAGTGGACGCCGTGCGCAACCCGTACACGCCCGGGGCGGGCAGCAGACCGCCAGTGCTTAGCGGCCGCGACGCCCAGCTCGACGCCTTCCGGATCCTCCTCGAACGGCTGCGGCTGGGCCGTCCCGAGAAGAGTCTCTTGATGACGGGACTGCGCGGCGTGGGAAAGACCGTGCTGCTCGGAACCTTGGATGGCATCGCCGAAGAGGCCGGCTTCCGTACTGCCTCGGCGGAGATCACGCATGAGACCGACTTTTCGACGCTCATGGCTCGCCTCACCCGTCGGGCGCTCCTCTCGCTCTCGCCGGCCGGTCGCTTGCAGGCCCGGGCACGCCGGGCAGCCGCCGTGTTGAAGGCCTTCACGCTCCGTCTCCCTGACGGCGTCGAGATCGGCATCGACGTCGAGGCGGCAGTGGGACGAGGCGACTCCGGCAACCTCGCCGACGACTTGGCCGACGTGCTGGTCGAGCTCGGCAACGCTGCCGCCGATCACCACAGCGGGGTGGTGTTCCTCTTCGACGAGATCCAGTTCCTCGGCCGGCGGGAGTTCGAGGCGCTCATTAGCTCGCTGCACCAGTGCACTCAACGCAATCTTCCAGTCACCCTGGTCGGCGCGGGCCTGCCGCAGCTGCCGGCGTTGGCTGGGGCGGCCAAGTCCTACGCGGAGCGCATGTTCGACTTCCCGGTGATCGACCGCCTGGATGAGACGGCGGCGAGCGGTGCCCTCGAGCTGCCGGCTGCCGCGGAAGGGGCTGGCTTCGAACCGGAGGCCACGAGACGCGTCATCGAGTTCACCGACGGCTACCCCTACTTCCTACAAGAGTACGGAAAGCATGTCTGGAACATCGCCGCTGGCCCGGTCATCGCCGTCGCCGACGTGGCCCAAGCGGAGCCGATCGTGCGTCTGCAGCTCGACGACAACTTCTTCCGGGTGCGCGTGGCTCGGACTACGGCCGCGGAGTTGGCCTACCTTTCGGCCATGGCTGATCTCGGCGACGGGCCGTACCGTTCCGGGGATATTGCCGTCCGACTCGGCCGGTCAGGCCCCGAGGGTGTCGCCCCTACCCGGTCGCGCCTGATCGACAAGGGTCTGATCTTCAGCCCTTCCTACGGGTTGAACGAGTTCACCGTACCGGCCTTTGCCGACTTCTTGCGCCGCAACTATCCCCACCCTCGGCGGGCCACTCGGTGAGCGTTGGCCCGCGCACGGCGGGCTCGGCGGAGAGCACCGAGGCGCCCCAGGGGTGCCATCGCCACGGTGACCGCCTCCCGCCAGGCGCCCTCGACTTCTCGGCCAGCGGCCACCTCTATGCCACCCACGGGCTGCACGCCTTCGCCGCCCGATGCCCACCGCCGCTGGCCCGCTGGGCGATCGAGACCTTCACCGAGCGCGGAAACGTCGTGCTGGACCCCATGTGCGGGTCGGGGACCACGGTGGTGGAGGCCACCCTCGCCGGCCGGCAGGGCGTGGGAGTCGACATTGACCCGCTTGCACGGCTTTTGACGCTGGCCAAGGCCACTCCGCTGCCAGCGACCAAGGTGTCTTCTCTGGCCGACGCCATCAGGAACAAGGCGCCGGGCGCCCCCGATGACGGTTGGCGGCCCGACATGCCCAGGCTGGACTACTGGTTTCGCCCGGAGGTGAGCGCAGACCTCGCCCGGCTACGCCGCCTCATCACCGAGGTGACCGAGCCCGGACCGCTCCGCCGGCTGGGCTGGGCGGTGTTTTCTTCGCTCATCGTCGGCCGCACGTCGGTGGCGAACGCGTGGGATCTCGTCCACTCCCGCCACCACTACCGCCTCTGGGAGGAGGACCCGGGCACCATCTCCCGGTTCGTCCGAGGCGTCGACCGGGCGGCCCGTCTCATGGACGACTACGAGAACCTGCTTCCAGCGGATCGGAAGCCGGCGTCGGTGGTCGGAGACGACGCTCGCTCGACGGAGCTACCCGACGGGGCAGTCGATCTGGTCTTCTTCTCCCCGCCCTATGTCTCTGCTCTCGACTACCCCCGGGCTCACGCCTTCGCCGTCGCGTGGCTGGCCGATGTGGTGGACATGACCCCCGACGAATACCGACGTCACGCCCGCCGCTATGTCGGCACCGATCGAGCGCCCCTCGCCAGGGCCACCACCGACCAACCGTTCCCGGCCCGGACCGGCAATGACGTCGTTGACGTCGCCGTGGACGCCTTGCGCGACGCCCCGGAGCGGGCGTGGGTAGTGAGCCGCTATTTCGCCGACATGGCCGCCGTCTTCGCCGATGCCGCCCGAGTGACCCGCCCCGGAGGCCACGTCGTAGTCGTGGTCTGCCCGTCCAACATCCGCCAAGTGCATGTCCCAACCCATGAGATCTTCCACACCCTCGCCCCTGCCGCAGCTGACGGTCGCCTGCGTCTCGAGGACCACTACGTGCGCACCATCCACGACCGACGACGCGTCATGCCCTACCTGGAGGCGAAGTTCGGTGAGCGCATGCGAGAGGAGTATGTCCTCGTGTTCTGCCGGCTCGGGAGCCGGCCGCTCAGTCGATCATCCGCAGCCGGGCGGGCGTCGGATCCACGGCGACGAGCAGCGGTCGAGCCATCGACGCAAAGCTGACGATGGCCTGGCCTGGCGCCAGACCCGGCAGGCGGATCCACAACGCCTCGTCGATGCCGGCGATGCTGCCCTTGAGCCGGTTGATGGTCACCACGTCGTTGATCTTGTGGAGCACGAAGTTGTTGACCAAGCCTAGCACCTGG
>JAKARG010000232.1 GCA_021819345.1 Actinomycetes bacterium
GTTGTTGGATCTCGCGCGATCGAAGGCCGCGTCATGATGGAGCGTTTTTTTCCGGCAGTACCCCGCAGCAAAACGCTTTCCCCATTTTTCATTCCCAAATTGACGGCTCGGCCCGCCATGGCCGGCCGGCGCGCCGCAACGACGGCCCGCCGCCGCTACGGCGCGGTGGCGTGCGACGCGCTAGCGCCCACCGATGGGCCATCCTGGGTAGATGGCCCCTTCGACCCTCTACCAGCGGGTCGGCGGGAAGGCCTTCTTCGAGGAGCTGACCGAGCGCTTCTACGCCGGGGTGCGCGCCGACCCCACGCTGTCGGCCCTCTACCCCTCCGACGACGCCGACCTCGAGGCGGCGCGGGTCCATCTCCGGGATTTCCTGGTCCAGTTCTTCGGGGGCCCCGCCACCTACAGCGAGCGGCGCGGCCACCCGCGCCTCAGGATGCGCCACGACCCCTTCGTGATCGGCATGGCCGAACGCGATGCCTGGGTGGCGCTCATGCTCGAGGCCCTGGATGCTTGCGGAGCGGGACCGATGGAGCGCTCCCAGATGGCCACCTACTTCGAGTCGGCGGCCACCCACCTCGTGAACGCAGCCGGCACCGCTCCGCCCCCGCCCCCGCCGCCGCCGCCGCCGCCGAGCGACCCTCGGGCAGGAGCGTCGAGCTGATCCCTGCCCCCCGACCGGGACCGGGTGCTGCGGCCCTCGCCGGCATCGACCGGGGCAGCGGTCCCCCGGTGCTGCTCCTCCACGGCCAGCCCGGCACCTCGGCGGACTGGTCAGAGGTGGTCGACCTGCTGGCCGCGCGCTTCCGGGTGCTCGCTCCCGACCGCCCGGGCTACGGCCGGACGGGAGGACCCGCCGGCGACTTCGACACCAACGCCGCTGCCGTGCTCTCCCACCTGGACCGAGCAGGTGTCGCCCGCGCCGTGGTGGTCGGCCACAGCTGGGGCGGGGGGGTCGCCCTGCGGACGGCGCGGCTCGCCCCGGAGAGGGTGGCCGGCTTGGTGCTGGCCGCGTCGGTCGGCGGTGACGCACCGACTCGGCTCGACCGCGTCCTCGCACTCCGCCCGGTAGGTGGGATCCTCGCCGTGCTCGGCGCCGTCGGTACCAGTCGGCTGCTCGGCTCGGGCGCCCTCGGCCGGCGTCTCCGCCAAGGGCTCCCCCCCGCCCGGAGCCGATCGCTCGAAGCCCTCGCTCTGCCCGTCACCGCCCGCCAGGCGTGGCGTAGCTTCGCCGCCGAGCAGCGAGCCTTCGTCGCCGGGGCAGCTGCGATCCTCGACGGTGCGGCAGAGCTCGCCTGTCCGGTCGACGTCGTGGTCGGGACCCTCGACAGGGTCGTAGGACCCGAGTCCGCGAGGAGGCTGGCGGGAGCGCTCCCGGGGGCCCGCCTGGTACCCGTCGCCGGGGTGGGCCACCTGATCCCCCAGGATGCGCCCGCCGCTCTCGCCGGTTCGGTCACCGACGTCGCCCGCCGCGCCGGGATGCTCTCCCCACGGCGGGAGCCACGCCTTCGACCCGAGGCCTGAGCCGCCGAAGGCTCGGTTCAGACCCGCAGGAACCTCCGCACGGCGAAGGCCGATCCGAGCGCCCCGACCGCCGCACCGACGAGGAGCATCAGCAAGCCGGTGACCACGGCGTCGTGGGCCGGCACGTAGAGCCGCTGCGGAGCGAGCGACTCGCTCCCGACGAACGAGGCGATCGAGCGGCGTGCGAAGTAGATGGGCAGGAAGGCCAGCAGGGCGCCGAGGACCCCGTCCACCAGCCCCTCGAGCATGAACGGCACCCGGATGAACCAGTTCGTCGCTCCGACGAGCTTCATCACCGCCACCTCCCGGCGCCGGGCGAAGATCGCCAGCTGGATGGTGTTGACGATGAGCGCGATGGCCCCGATCATGACGCCGATGGCGAGCACCACCGCGATCTCCGAGAGCGTGCGGAAGCGGTCCTCCAGGGCCTGGATCGCCTGCTCTGCGTAGGCCACCCGGAACACGCCTGGCTGCCCCCGGAACTGGTCCCCGATGGTCGTGACATCGCTCGGCGAGCGCGGCACCACCCGGTAGGAGGGGGGCATCAGCGCAGGCGACATCACCCGGACGAGCTGGGGATCGCCGCCGAAGATGATCTTGAACTCGCGGTACGCCTGGGCCTTGTCGACGTAGAAGTACCGCTTCACCAGGCTGTCGCCCCCTCCCGAGGCATGGTCCTCGGCCAGCAGACGGCCGACTGCCCGCACCTCGCCCGGGCTCACCGAGGCGTTCAGGAAGACTGCGACCTGCACCCCGCCCTGCCACTGCACCGCCTGCTCGTGGATCGCCTGGCGCATGATGAGCACCCCGCCCGCAGCGGCGAGCGAGACGAACATGGTCACGACTGCGGCGATGGTCATGGCCAGGTTGCGGCGGAGGTTGCCGCCGGTCTCCCTGAGCAGGTAGCCGGAGGACACCTCAGGCCCCTACCCCGTAGACGCCCCGCTCCTGGTCACGGACCACCGTGCCCCGGTCGAGCTCGATCACCCGGCGGCGCATCGAGTCCACGATGGCGTCGTCGTGGGTGGCCATGACCACGGTGGTGCCGGTCTTGTTGATCCGGTCGAGCAGGCGCATGATCCCCGCAGTCGTGCTCGGGTCGAGGTTGCCGGTCGGCTCGTCGGCGAGGAGGATGAGCGGGCGGTTGACGAACGCCCGGGCGATCGCCACCCGCTGCTGCTCGCCCCCCGACAGCTCGCCCGGAAGGCTCCGGAGCTTCTTGCCGAGCCCCACCAGGTCGAGGATCTGGGGGACCTGGGAGCGCACCACCTGGCGCGGTCGACCGATCACCTCCAGCGCGAAGGCCACGTTCTCGTAGACCGTCTTGGTGGGCAGCAGCCGGAAGTCCTGGAACACGCAGCCGATGTTTCGCCGCAGGAAGGGGACCTTGTAGGGCGGCAGCGAGCCGACCTCCTTGCCCGCCACCCAGACCTGCCCCTCGTCGGCCACCTCTTCCTTGGTGACCAGGCGGAGGAAGGTCGACTTGCCCGAGCCGGAGGGGCCGACCAGGAAGACCAGCTCCCCCTTGGCGATGTCGACGCTCACGTCCCGGAGGGCGACGGTCGAGGTCTTGTAGGCCTTGGTGACGTGCTCGAGTCTGATCATGGCGCGAAGTGGCACGCCGCCCACGTGCCCGGGGTGAGGATAGCGTGCCGGATGGCCGGGGGAAAGCCTCGCCGGGCGTGGCTCAGGCGGGCGTGCCCGCTCCGGCCACCCCGCCGTCGAGCCCGGCGGAGCGTCTCCAGCGCAGGTACGCCTCGATCAGCTCGTCGAGGTCGCCGTCGAGGACTGCCTGCACGTTGCCGGTCTCGTAGTCGCTGCGGTGGTCCTTGACCTGCTGGTAGGGGGCGAGCACGTAGGAGCGGATCTGCGAGCCCCACCCGATCATGCTCTTCGGGCCGGCCAGGGCCTCCATCTCCGCGGCCCGCTCCTCCCGGGCCCGCTCGCCGAGCCGGGCGGCGAGGATCTGCATCGCCTTCGCCTTGTTCTGGAACTGGCTCCGCTCGTTCTGGACCGCCACCACCACCCCGGTCGGGAGGTGGGTGATCCGCACGGCCGAGTCGGTCACGTTCACGTGCTGGCCCCCGGCTCCTTGGGAGCGGTAGGTGTCGATGCGCAGGTCCTTCTCGTCGATCTCCACCTCGTCGGAGCCCTCGAGCAGGGGGACCGCCCCGAAGGTGGCGAAGCTCGTCTGGCGGCGAGCCTGCGAGTCGAACGGCGAGATCCTCACCAGCCGGTGGACTCCGCGCTCCGAGGCGAGCAGACCGTTGGCGTAGCGGCCTCGCACGATGAAGGTCGCCGAGAGGATCCCGGCCTCCTGGCCCGGGCTCACCTCGTCGAGCTCCAGCTCGAAGCCCCGCCGATCGGCCCAGCGCTGGTACATCCGCAGGAGCATCTCGGCCCAGTCCTGCGCGTCGGTGCCTCCGTCCTTGGCGTGGATCTCGCACACCGCGTCGGCCTCGTCGTGCTCCCCGGTGAACAGCGAGCGCAGCTCCAAGCGGTCGAGCTCGGCCACGACCCGTCCGACCAGCTCGGAGGCCTCTCCGGCCAGCTCGGCGCGCTCGTCGGCGTCCGCGTCGTCGGAGAGCTCGAGGAGGGTCTCGGCGTCGGAGAGGTCCGCACCCAGGCGGTCGAACAGCTCCACGTCTGCGCCCAGCTGACCGTACTCACGGCTCACCCGCTGGCCGGCGGCGGTGTCGTCCCACAGGTCGGGGCGCGAGACCTCCACCTCGAGCTCGGCGTGCCGGCGCCGCAACCGGGGCAGGTCCAGGTACCCGGCCGCCTCCTCCAGGCGCTTACGGGCGGCTCGGACCTCGTCGGCAGGCTCGGCCATCAGTGTCGCCCTCGGCGCAGCCGCCGATCGGCGGGACGATGCGCTCCCATGTCAGCGCCCGTGGCAGAACTTGAACTTCTTGCCGCTCCCACACGGACAGGCGTCGTTGCGCCCGACCCGGTCCCAGACCTCGTCGGCCACGACCGGGCGAGCCACCTCGTGCGCCGGCACCGGTGCTCGGGCAGCGGCCACGTCCGCCTCGCTCGCCAGTGTCACCTCCTCGCCCGGGGCGGGGCCGGCCAACGCGGCGCGTGCGATGCCCGAGACGCCCTGCACCGGGTCGACCGGGCCGGCGTAAACCGCGTTGGACAGATCGGCGGTGTCCTGGACCGGGGTCGGCAATACCTGGACCTGGGCGTGCATGACGATCTTCACGTAGTCGTCGTCGATGCTCGACATCAACTGGCCGAACATCTCGAAACCGTCGCGCTGCCACGCGACGAGCGGGTCCTGCTGGCCCATCGCCCGCAGGTTGATCCCCTCTCTCAGGTAGTCCATCTCGGATAGATGGGTACGCCACTTCTGGTCGATCAGCTGGAGCATCACCTCGCGCTCGAGCTCGCGCATCGTCTCGGCGGGATCACCCTCCGGCGGCGCCGGCAGGCTCGCCTCCCGCTGCTCGTAGTAGGCGATCGCCTCCCCGGCCAGCTTCTCGTAGATCGCGTCGGCACTGGTGAGCCCGGAGATGTCGTCGACCCCGAGCTGGGTCGGGAAGTACTGGCGCGCCTCGGCGAGGAGCCCCTCCAGGTTCCAGTCCTCCGGGAAGTCCTCGGCGCAGTGGGCGGCGACGATGCTGTCGAGGGCCGAGGAGGCCACGTCGATGGTCCGTGCCCGCAGGTCCTCGCCCTCTAGGATCTGCATCCGTCGGGCGTAGATCACCTTGCGCTGCTCGTTCATCACCTCGTCGTACTTGAGGACGTCCTTGCGGATCTCGGCGTTGCGGGCCTCGACGGTGTTCTGCGCCCGCTCGATCGACTTGGTGACGAGCTTGGAGTCGATCGGCACGTCGTCGGGCAGCGCCCGGTTCATCACCCAGCTCATCGCCCCGGTGGCGAACAGCCGCATCAGCTCGTCCTCGACCGACAGGAAGAACCGGCTCTCGCCCGGGTCGCCCTGGCGTCCCGAACGG
>JAKARG010000233.1 GCA_021819345.1 Actinomycetes bacterium
ACCCTGCATACGCATGCGTACGCAGGATTGATAAGGCCCCGAGAAAAAGCCCCGAGAAACCCGGACCTTCGACGCCACCCCGAACGCGAAACCGATGGTCACAGCGTTGTGCATACGCAAGAGGGCGCGACGAACCAGACGAACTAGTGGCGGGGGTTCAGGACCATCGCACGACCTGCGGGTGACGAACCCGACGAAGGTGCTGGTCAGGAGGTTGCCCTATGCAGCTGCCTGGGCAGTTGCCCTACCCAAGTCGGTCCGTACGTGCCGATGTCCCGAGAAACTCCGCAACAAGGATGCACCTTCGGGATCGTGACCCGAAGATCCGCTACCCGGAGCGGCCCGGCGGTGGCCCAGTCGACTGCCTCGTCGCCGTCCACCCGGGAGACGGCCGAGCCGCCGAGCGATCCCGAAAGTACACGAGATCACGCCTCGTGGGTGCCTCTTTCTCGATATCGGTGGAAGGGGGCGCAGTCGCCGCTCTCAGCTGCGGTAGGCGTCGCGACGGTGGTCGATGTCGAGGACGTAGACGGTCCGGGTCTCGTCGTCGATGCGGTAGCGGACCCGGTACTCGCCGCGCCGAGCCCGCCACTGCCCTTCGAAGGGCTTTCGCAGCGGTGCTCCTACTCGGCGGGGGTCCAGCGCGAGCGGGCCGAAGACGAACTCGATGCACGCCGCAGCGACCGCTTCGGGCAGGTCCTCGGCCAGGCGCCGCGCCGCGCTCCGGGCCACGACGACCCGGTGGCTCACCGTGACTGCTGGTGATGGTGGCGGGAGACGAGATCTCGAACTGCTCGCTCATCGAGCACCTCCCCCGCGGCGATGTCCGCGTCTGCCACCCGCAGACGGTCCTGGGCGTCAGGATCGGCGAGCAGTTCGAGGGTGGCTTCGATCGACTCGAGGTCCTCGGCGGCGAGGAGCACCACGTACTCGCGCCCGTTCTTGGTGATCTGGACCCGCTCGTGGGTGGTCGCCACTTCTTCGGCGATCTCGGACAGCCGGGCTTTGACCTCGGACAGCGGCAACATCGTCATCGACTAGAATTATAGTTTGCGTGGTGATCCGGGCAAGCACACCGGCGAGATTGCCTCTGGTACACATGGGTGACCTCATCTACGAGCACCGGATAGCCGCTTGAGCTGGGCAGACAGGTTCTCGGCACCCACAGGCTACCGCCGCATCCACGGTGAGCTCGCCACCATGGGGATCCTCATCGCCCCTTCGAGCGTCTGGGCGATCCTGAAGTGCCACGGCGTCGAGCCGTCGCCACGAAGGTCGGGACCGACCTGGGCGGAGTTCCTTGTCGCACAGGCGAAGGGACTGATGGCCTGTGACTTCTTCCATGTCGATTCCGTGCTTCTCCGCAGGCTCTATGTCTTGGTGTTCAGCCCGTAGGGTCCGAAAACTCGATCATACCGCTGACCAGGACGTTCGCGTGGATGGCCGGTCTGGCTACCGTCCGCCTTCACCATGGGAACACCCGATCGTCCCCGTCACGGGCTCTGGTCGTTCGCCTACCTCGCTGTCCGGCGAGTCCTCTCGCTCGTCCCGCTCGCCCTGCGAACGAGCGGGTCCAAGGAGATCGAGATCCTGGTGCTGCGCCACGAGCTCGAGATCCTGGGTCGCAACCAGTCGCGGCCACCCCTCGACCCAGTCGATCGGGCGTGGCTTGCCGCGCTGAGCCGGCTCCTGGGAAAGGAGCGCTGGTCGAGCCGGACTTACTGAGCTGGTAGGCACGCATGAGAGCGAAATTGGGGTGCTGAGCAGGGGGAACGGGCGCGGCGGGGCTGAGGGGTCGTGTTACTACGCGAGTCTGTGAGCTGGGACTACTCAGCCGGCGTCGGCAGCTCGTAGTCGAGGATCTGCGCCGGCTCGCGGATCTCGAGCGCGGCGAGGATGTCGCGCTGGCGATTGGTCGCCGCCGAGCGCTTGGCGATGCGGCCTTCTCTCGTCTCGAGGGTGACGAGGTGCATGCGGTCGAGCTCGTGACGGAGGTTGCGCCAGGTGTCGCCCGTCGCGTTCTCCGCCACCCGGATGAGGAGCAGCCCGAGCCAGCAGAGCTGGACGTGGCTTCGGATGCGGTCTTCGCGGTGATGGTAGACGGGCCGGAGCCGCAGCGAGCCCTTCAGGTCCCGCCAGCCCCGCTCGACCTGGGAGAGCTGCTTGTAGGCGAGGGCGAGGTCGGTCGGGGTGAGGGTGTCGTCGTCGCTGCGGATCAGCCACTTGCCGTCGAAGTGGGCGTCCCGGTCGATGGCGGCCTTGTCGATGCGGAGCTTGTGGTCCTTCGTTCGCCGGAGGAAGCGGGCGAGTCCCGGCGTGTTCCGCAGCTCGCCGACGAGCTCGTCACGACGCTGCTTGGACCAGGCGTCGCTTCCTTCGATGCGCCGCTCCAGGTAGGCGACGAGGTTCTTGCGCACGATCTCGTCGCGGGCCTTCGCCTCGGGGTTCACACAGACACAGAAGCGCTCGGCGCGTGCGCCCTCGCCGACACGGACCTCCTTCACCGAGAGGTTGCGCTCGACGAGGTGGTAGCGCCCGGGGCGAAAGAGCGCGGCCTTGGCGTCGGTCGCCGCCATCCGGAGCTTCTCGCAAACGACGTAGTGGTCGCCGCCGCGGCTCAGGTAGGCGCGGTTGGTGGCCGAGTTGAAGCCCGAGTCGGTCACCCAAAGAAGGCGGTTCAGCGTCCAGCTCCCGAGGTCGTCTTTGATGCGCCGGATGACGAGCTGGTCCGAGGTTCGCCCCGGGAAGGTCCAGCAGCGGATGGGGATGCCCTCTTGGGTCACGGCCATCGCGATCACGACCTGTGGCAGGTCGGGCCGGTGGTCCTTGGAGTGCTTGGAGAACTGGCGGAGTGCCACCTCCTCGGGCACCGACGGGCCATCGTCCCCGGAGGCCTCTTGCCCCTTCTCCTCACTCGCCGCGCGTGCCGTGGCGAGGTCGATCTCCTCGTCGGCCACGTCCACCTCCCAGTAGGTGGACGAGGTGTCGACGAAGATCACGTCACAGGACAAGTTGAGCAGGTTGGCGGTGCGATCGAAGATGCCGGTCGTGATCTCGCCGAGAGCGTCGAGGAGGAAGTCCATCGCCGCATACGCCGCCTGGTCGTCGAAGGAAGGACATGAGAGCAATGCGACCCGCTCACGTGCCCACGAGACACACGCCAGCTTGGAGGCGGGTTCGAGGCATCGCTGGGCGACGAGCGCGAACAGGACCCGCTCTGCCACCTCGCCATCGAGCCGGCGGCCCCTGGCCGCGCCCTCGAGCGCCCGGGCGATGCCGAGGCGGTGCCAGAGCTCGTCGAGCACGTACGCGCCCCCGAAGCGGCGGGCATCGACGATCTCGACGTCGCTGCCCTCGGTCGCGGCCACGGCCTCTGCGGGCTCGAGGAAGCGGCCGATCGAGGTGACGAGCCGCCTCAGCGCCTCGCGGTCGACCTTGTCGGCTCGGCCGAAGCTGTGGATCACCTTCGCGACCGGTGAGCCCGTCACCGGATGGCGCACGTTGTGGGCGAGCTGGAGGTAGGAGACGACCGAGCCGTCCTTGTTCGTCCGGCGGGTCTCTCGCAGGTACACGCCTACCAGATCAGCACAATGAGCTGTTCAGATCAAGTACCCGTGTGCCTACGCCCTCTAGAACTTCAGGAGACCCGCAAGCCTTCTAGCAGCCATGATGGATCTGGGACTCCGCCTGGATGCCTACGAGCTCAGCAAGTCCGGCCTGACGTGATTCCGCCAGGTCAGGGCGTTGTCAGGCTCTCGATTTGCCTACGTACTACGGAACTCCGGCCAGACATCTCATTCAGTCGTGCGACGCTGCTGGGTTTCCTAAAGGCCGAGTTCAGGGGGCGGACCGAACATATGATCCTACAATCTGTAGCCGCTGGCGGGTATGAGAACATCTGCCATACCAGGATCCACCGGAACCGCGTCAGGCCGCCGTCGGCGACAGGGAAGGCGAGCGTGTAGTCCAGATCGGAATGATCTCGACGGCCCCTACGTGCTCGCGCCTCGGCACGGTCCCGTCCATCCGGCCAGCAGTCGATGCAAGACCTCTTTGTACTGCTCGGCTGCCTGGGGTGTTGCGCCGGCAAGGGCTTGGGCAAAGGGGGTCGGTAGGAACCAGATGAAGAGCGCGCCGAGCGCGACGAGCAGGAACTGCTCGGCGTGACCTTTCCCGGACGCGCCAGCGCTAACGCTTTCCGCCCATTCGAGCAGCGCGTCCCGCAGGTGGGCGATGCGGGCGTGGTATTCGGGTAGGGCGGGGCCCTGGCGGACCGCCCCGGCATCGACGAGGAGTTGGGCGAGCCCGGGTTGGGCCCCGACCAGCTCGAAGCAGCCGTCGATGAGCAGTCGGATCTGCTCGCTCGGGGTGCCGCCAGCGTGGAGGACCCGGCCGATGAGCTTTTCGACTTGGTCGAGCGCGTCGAGGAGGAGTTGGAGGAGGATCTCGTCTTTGTCCTGAAAATAGTGGTACAGCAGGGTTCGGTTGATACCCGCGCTCTGCGCGATGTCGGCCATGTTGGTCTTGGCATAGCCGTGGTCGGCGAAGACCTGCCGCGCAGCACCCAGGATGTGGTGGCGTTGGATGTCGGGGGCGATCCTGGTCCTCACCGGAGCATGCCGTCCTTATCGGGGCCTGCGAGCGCGGCGAGAGCGGCGCTGGTCGATTCGTGGAGGTCGTAGGCCGTGACGAAGCCCGTGCTCCGGAGCTTGGTGTCGTCCCAGATCCGGTCGTGGCAGAGCGCCTCGACCGCGTAACGGGTCAGGCCGGGCCGCCTGGACAGCATCTCTTGCGTGGCGGCGACACCGAGCGCCAGCGGACGGGGGATGTTCCTCGCCTTGGCGACCACGCCTCGGTAAAGGTCGAGGAGGCCTTTCAGCTGCGCCCAGGAAAGCTCGAAGCCTCGCAGCAGGTAGGTCTCCCCGGCCGCTTCGGGCAGCCCGGCGAGGACGGCCATAGCCCTACCTATGTCGCGGGCGTCGACGCAGGAGAATCGGGACCTGCCGCCGTCGATCATCGGGAAGGCGTTCGCTTCGTGCGCTCGGACAAGGCGCGAGAAGAAGGAGTCTTTATCGCGGGCTCCGATCGTGCTGACGGGCCGCAGAATGACGTGGTCGATACCGGCAGCCGTGGCCGCGGCGCGCACGGTGTCTTCGCGCTCGACGGCCAGCCTGGAGATCGGGTGGGTGGGCCGGCAGGGAGTGGTCTCGTCGGCCGGGCAGATGCCGGGCGCGAAGCCGTAGACGACGATGGTGGACAGCTGCACGAAGCGGCCTGCGCCGGCGTGTGCGGCTGCGTGCACGAGCTGCCGGGTGAGTTCGACGTCGACGTGGCGCGCCTGGCGGGGAGAAGCCTGGACGGCGGCGGTGCAGTTGACCACAACATCGGCTGCGCTGGTAGCTGCCTCGATGCTCGACTGGTCGGCGAAGTCCACCTGGGCGACTCGCACGCCGACGCTG